>JACQMJ010000005.1:0-70774 GCA_016203665.1 Candidatus Sungiibacteriota bacterium | reverse complement strand
CGGGGTGTGGGGGGAATTCCGCCGCGCCCGAGCGTCCCGCCGGAGCCCCGCACCAGAGCAAGCTCGGTGCGGGATAAACTCCGCGGAGGCGGGTCAGTTTCCCTCAAAATAATTTCGCGCAAAGTTTAGAATATCCCATAATTCTGAATTGTGGACCCGGGGAGAATCGAACTCCCGTCTACCGGATGCAAACCGGACGCACTGCCACTATGCTACGGGCCCCTGATTATAACCGTTCCGCCCTGGAGGACTCTGTCACAGGTTCGCTCGCTTCGCTCGCGCCCCGCGACCCCGCCTCGCGTGCCTTCGGGCACAAGCTCCGGCTTTCGAGTCCTCCAAGCGAGCCAAATAGTTGGCTCGCTCGGATTTCGTTCGCTTTGCTCTCGTCCGTAGCTTTATACGGAGGAGGGAGACGGCTTCCTCTGGCTTGCTTAATTCTTCCGTGTCCGCCCCCTGGGACTCGAACCCAGAACCTTCTGGTTAAAAGCCAGCTGCTCTACCAGTTGAGCTAGGGGCGGTTAAAATTACTCATCTATGTTACGATTTTATTCCCGAAAAGTCAAAAAGCGTGTATGATTGCTTACTGATACGCGGCTCGCTCTAAAAAATTATCCTCGCCATCCTGCTGCCGATTATCGAATTTTTTCGTTTCCGACTATGCAAAACATCCGCCGACCTCGCGGAGGATTGCCGCAAATACGCGAGCCGCGCCAAGCTCTGCTTTTCGGAGGAGTGCTAGCCGGAAATGAAAATCGGGGCAGGCGTGCCCCGGTGTCGGCATGACGGCCGTGTGTCTTACCTATCCCTCTTCTTCGAAATAGCCGAGCGGTGACCCCTGGGCCACTCCATGGCCAAACAGGAGAAGACCCACGGTACCGCCAATGAGGGCTGTAGCCATTAGCAGCCCGTTGTCGGAAACATCGAACAGGATTGCCGAAACCGCGACGAGCAGAATCCCGCCAACGACTTTCGTCCGCCGCCGGATGTGCCTCATGGGTTTCCCCCTCGTGTGGCTGTTTCTCTACATTTATTTTAGTTCAAATTCGTACAATTTGAAAACCACCTCACCCCGGGGATTCTTTATTTCTCTAGGCCTTAGCCCTTCGGCTCCTAGTTCGGTTTCCATGATATCGCCGTCCGGCGTCGGCGGCCGCGTGCGATCCTGGAGCGCTGCCTCGGTCGCGTTTATAAAGTAGACACGCTTCACGCCGGCGCTGCGCAGGAACTCTACCGCGCCGCCGCGCCTAAAATTCTCCGCGCTCACCACGGGCCAGCCCTGGTAAATGATGCGCCGCAGAAATACCCAAAGCTGGGACGAGAGGTTGATGTTGTCGTTATAGACAATGGCCGCGGATACGGGCTGAAGCTTCCGCTGGCGGCCATCGGCAACAGCCTGCTTTAAAATCTCACTCGCAAACGGGAACTCAAACGTGATGGCCGGGTCCGGCATCTTCCCCGCAAGCTCGGCATCAAGGTAATCATTCAACTCGTTGAAGCCCCAGGAATTCGCCTGACGGCGGAGATAGGAATACGCCCAAGGGCGCGACCCGATGGGGTCAAGCGCGATGACGCTATTGTATGCATAGAGCGCTTCAATAATGACTAGGGCGGCGACAACGGCTATAGCGGCGCGGCGTTCCCGAATGAGCGTAACTATGGCGTAGCCGGCGGCTATGGCCAGCCACGGCGTAAGCAACGTCAGGAACCGGTGCGCCGGGCCGATTAAAATAAGGAATGGCAGGAGCCAGAGAAAGACAATGACTAACGAGGAATGACTAATGACTAAGCCGCGGCGGCGGACGAGTTGGATTAGGACGGTTGCGAGGCCGATGGCGGCGAGGGCGAGGAAATAGGGAGAGTTTGATTCAATCAGGCGCGGAAGATACGCCCGCATGCGTTCACCGTAGGAGCCAAGGACTTCCTGGCCGGGGCGCGACGGCCACTCTTTTACTTCCTGGCCGAAGAGCTGCGAGAACTGAAAATCAAAGTGCCCGAAATTGCGGTAGAGCTGAATATTATAGATGATAACCGGCGATGCAACGGCGATAAATAGCGCCGTAAGGGCTAACCAAAAACGCCAACTCCATACATGTTTACGATCGTACGCATATATGGAATGCTGGGAAACGAAAAGGAGTGAGACAAAAATCGGAACAAGGATCAGTATGTAGTATTTGGCGAGGAAGGCGAGGCCGAGGAGGGCGCCGGCGGCCATGAACCATCGCGGATTTTGCAGGCCGCGAAGAAAGAAATAAGCGCTGGCCAGCATGAAGGCAATGGCAATTGATTCCTGGAGCCCAATCCGCGAGATCCAGACGTGGTTTACCGTGAAAGCGAAAAGCGCGGCGGCCGCGAGGCCAACAACCGGCTGATACAACTGCTTGCCGATAAGATAGACGAGAACTATGGACGCAAGGCCGGCAAGCACGGAGGGCAGACGCACGGCAAAGGGTGTCTCGCCGAAAAGCCGGATGGAGTAATGCTGCAGCAGGAATACGAGCGGCGGATGGTCATGGAAAGAGAGGCGCATCCAGGGAGGTATTTTTTCCACCCATTGCCACGGCGTCGGCTGTTCAATGCCAAAATCAAAATCCACCATGCCGATGGCGCGCACGGCATAGGAGGATTCATCGGTAATGATGTCCGGGCGCGAGAGATGCCAGAAATAAAAAACAGCCGCAACGAACAGAATCAGAAAAATTGTCGTTTTCTTCTTATCCGTGGTGGGTAAAATGTCCATGTGTGAACCAGCCAGTCTCCTCGAACAACCTCAATTTTCCCTCCAAAGCGGCCCGATGTTTTTTCGAGGGAATAATGAAGAAAAATCGCGCGGTGCCACGGTGATACCAAAGAACATGCGGCGTTTGTCCTAATCCGATTTTTATGCGATCTCGCAAGTCATTTATTTGTTCAGGAGCTTTTTTGTGCCTCCCGCATTGATGGTACACGATCAAGCTCCTTTTGCCGTCATCATAAAATCCCTTCATCTCATCGAGAGTTGCATGCTTAATACTCCTTTCATTCCTGCTGCCTTTACTTGCAATGCCGTTGTCGGGATCAAGAAAAACTACATCGCAATGGGGGATTTTTTTGCATGCGCCTTCGAGCCACGCAGATCGCTTATCCGCGTTCATGTCTTCGCTCAACCGCTTGTCGTAGAACGTCGTGTCCGAAAACGTGTCCGAAAAGATGACTTTACTGCGCTCGATTTCTACCACATCTCTCTTACAGTCAATGACAATGCCACGCAGATCATCGTAGAGCTTCTGGTCGCACGATTTGAATTTTATTTCATTCTCTTGTTTTTCTCCTTTGCGATAGGGTTCCGCGAGCATCCCTTCCGGCAAATTCAAATAGCGGTATGTCTCTTTCAACTTCCCGTCAGTTTCGCCGCAAGGCCTATCAGGCGTTAAGTACCAAATAACCCCGAGCTTTAGGTCGGGGCAGAGGTGATGCAGGAGTCCATATTTGCCAAAATCTCCCACATCAGCGACGTAGCAATTATTCATGCGTTAGATTCCCTCCTCTCTCAATCGTTCGATCACCTCTTTTGCTTTTCGCGAGAGATACCGCGGGGTCGAAACTTTTATCTCCACCAGCAAGTCGCCCCGACCGTAGCCGCGTGCGAGCGGCACGCCCTTGCCGCGTATTTTCAGGATATCACCGGATTCCGTACCCTCCGGAATTTTCAGCTTGATGGCGCCATCAAGCGTCTTCAACTCCACCGAATCACCGAGCACGGCCGCCGTGAATTTTACCGGCAGGTGCATGATAAGATCGTTGCCCTGACGCCGGAACACCTTCGACGAATACACCCGCACTTTCGCGTAGAGGTCACCCGGCACGCCGCCGTAGTGCGAGGCCTCGCCCTTGCCCGAAATCTTCAAGAGCTCGCCGTCATTGATGCCCTTGGGCACGAAAATCTCAATGGCCTCCGGCCGCCGGAGTACGCCGCGGCCGTTGCACTCGCGGCAGGCCTCCTCCGGCACCTCGCCGCGGCCCTGGCAGGCCGGGCACACGCCCACTTGCGAGAACGTGCCGAGGAACGTTTTCTGGGTCCGCTCCACACGTCCTCTCCCTTGGCAGGTGCCGCACTTTTGCATGGGCGTGCCGGGCTCCGCGCCAATGCCCTTGCAGCGCTCGCAGGTTGCGGTCTTGGTAATCTCCACACTATGCCGGCCGCCGAAAATAATTTCCTCAAAGGGGATTTCAAGCTCAATCTGGATATCGCGGCCCTTGCGCGAGCGGCGCTCCCTTGTCCCGCCGCCGAAACCCGCACCGGAGAATACATCCTCAAAGATATCGGCAAAGTCAAAATCGCCGAAGCCGCGGAAGTCATCGCCCAAGCCGCCCGGCCACTCAAACCCGCCCTGCGAGTGACCGCGGCCGTCGCCGAACACCGCGCCGAACTGGTCATACTGGGCGCGCTTGGAATCATCCGAGAGTACCTGATAGGCCTCATTGATCTCCTTGAACTTGCCCTCGTTTCCGCCGGCCTTGTCCGGGTGGTACTGATGCGCCAGGCGCCGGTACGCTTTTTTAATATCCTCTTTTGAGGCGTTCCGTGGAATGCCCAGGACGTGGTAGTAATCGCGAATCATGACTAGAGCGTGAGTTTAGTAACTTGAATGGTCTCCGTCTTTTGGTTCAGAAAACCGATGAGCAGGAGTAATTTTACCGCCCCGGCCGTGAGAATCAACGTCAGCCAGTATACGGGCAGGGTGAACGCTTTCACCGCGATAAAGAATCCGAAGGCGGCAATGAACGGCAGATAGTCGCGATACGGGCCGATGAATTTTGCGATCTGGGCATTCGCCGCCTGGTAGAGTACGTCAATCCCCTTTTCCCCGCCCGTGAGGGTTAGTATGCCGAGCTCAACGGAAAGTGCCTTCCTGCCTTCATTGAGAAGTTGCTGGCGTTCGGCTGGCGGCAGGCGGGAAGGATCTATGCCACCACCCATCTGCTGCGCGGCGACAGCAAGGATCAGCTGGTCCACCGAGGCGTCGGACCGAAAACCCGGCAGAATTTTCTGGAGCGGCCGCTCCAGGAGCGGCACGACGGCGTCAAAAAGCCCCTTGGGCAGGAGCGACTGGTCGGATTGCCCGCCGATGAGGGAAAAGTAGAAGACCGCGAACGCCAGGGCCACGGCGGTGAAGAACACCGGCAGGCCGCCCCGCAGGATCTTCCGCACGCTGAAATAGTTCGATGCCTCGGCCTCGTTCGCGATCTGCCCGGCGGCGTACCACCCGCCGAGCGCGGAGAGAGCCGCACCCGAGAGTACCACCGGCTGGAAAGGCACCATGAGAAATCCAGCAGCAAGCCCCAGGGCCGCGGCGATGTTACGCAAAAGCCCTTCGCGTATGAACGCAGAGGCCAGCGAGAAAAGGATGGCAAAAAGAAAGAGCGCGGCAACGGGCAGAGAGTAAAAAGTCGCTTCCTTGAATTCGCCGGCGAAAAGCACCTCGCGCCAAATGTAGGCGTTTAAGAGTCCCACCGCGACGGTAAGGACGGCAAGGGTAATCTCTTTGAGGCTTAGTTGGTGCACGCGTTTGGTTGTGCTATCGTTAGGCAGGGAGGCACACATGTCCACTGAATGTTCCGGCGAGGACGTGATGGTCATCCGCTCTCGTAAATCCGGCGAGGAACCGATTATCCTCCGCCCGAAGTGTATGCATGGGGTGAAGGTGTACGTCGCTCCCCTTCCCGACTGGGAAAAATACTTCCCTTATTTTCAGCGACGCACGCTGCCGGACTGGCACGAGGGGCCGTGTACCCATCCGCCGGTTTAGCGCCAACGTCACGAGCAGGTTGGGTTCATCCTGACCTGCTTTTTCCATTGCCTTCCGCCATTTACCATGCTCTCTCCTGTAGGGTAGGAGCAGGCTGTTTTCGAGACCATCGCGAGGGCGAGCGGGCACGGTTCGAGGCTAAGCCGAGAGAGCGAGCCCGAGCGCTGAGCGCAGAAATTATCGCTGGGAATTTCAAGCGTGTCGAGGAAACAGCCTGCTCCTAACCCTCCTCATTTTTCTTCTCCTCAAACTCCGCGTCCTTCACATTCGGTTCGCCCGCGCCTTCGTCCTTTGGCTTTTGCTCGCCCGCCGCAGCTTCTGCGGAGGCGGGACCTTCAGCCTGTTTATACAGTATCTCCCCGATCTTCTGCGAGGCCTGCGCCAGCTCCCGGGAGGCCTTCTTGACGGCCTCAAGGTCATCACCGTCCTTCGCTTTCTTCAGGGCTTCGATCTTTTCCTCGATCTCTTTCTTTATGTCGGCCGGTACTTTACCTGCCTTGCCGTCAGGCAGGTCTCCGGCATCGCGGAGCGCCTTTTCGGCGGTGTAGACCATGGCATCAGCGATGTTCCGCGCCTCCACGGCCTCGCGCTTTTTTTTGTCTTCTTCGGCATGGGCCTCGGCATCGCGCTTAAGCTTTTCGATCTCATCCTTGGAAAGCCCGGTAGAAGCCTCAATGCGGATGGACTGCTCCTTTGAGGTGGCTTTGTCCTTGGCTTTCACCGAGAGGATGCCGTTGGCGTCAATGTCGAACGTCACTTCAACCTGCGGCATGCCGCGAGGCGCGGGCGGAATGCCGTCCAAAATAAACCGGCCGAGCGTTTTATTGTCACCGGCCATGGGCCTTTCCCCTTGGAGAACATGCACTTCAACCGAAGTCTGGCCGTCGGCCGCGGTTGAAAAAATCTGCGACTTGGAGGTCGGGATAGTGGTGTTCTTCTCAATCAGCTTCGTCATCACGCCGCCTAAGGTCTCAATGCCCAAAGACAACGGCACCGCATCCAAGAGCAGAACGTCCTTCACGTCGCCCTGCAATATGCCGGCCTCGATGGCCGCCCCCACGGCCACGACCTCGTCCGGATTAATGGTGCGGTTCGGCTCCTTGCTAAAGAGGTTTTTCACGGCCTCCACGATGGCCGGCATCCTCGTCTGGCCGCCGACCATGATGATCTCGTCAATGTCCTTCAGCTCAAACCCTGAGGCCTTCACCGCGCGCTTGGTAATGTCTATGGATTTATCAATATAGTCGCCTACCAGCTCCTCAAGCTTGGCCCGGGTCATACGAATAAGAAAGTGCTTTGGCCCGGCATCCGTGGAGGTGATAAAGGGAATGTTGATTTCAGTTTCCAGGACCGTGGAAAGATCATGCTTAGCTCTCTCGGCCGCTTCCTTCAGGCGCTGAAGGGCCAGCGTGTCCTTGCCAAGATCAATGCCCTCCTCTCGCTTGAACTCGGCGATGAGCCAGGAAATTATGCGCTGGTCAAAGTCGTCGCCGCCCAAGTGCATATCGCCGTCAATGGCCTTCACTTCTATAACGTCGTCGCCTATTTCCAGCACCGATAGGTCAAACGTGCCGCCGCCGAAGTCGTAGACTACGATCTGCTCTGATTTGCGCTTGTTGAAGCCGTAGGCCAGTGCCGCGGCCGTTGGCTCGGGCAGAATGCGCTTGACGTTAAAGCCCGCGATTTCGCCGGCGGCCTTGGTGGCGGCGCGCTGGGAGTCGTCAAAATAGGCCGGACAAGTGATGACGGCATCTGTTATTTTCTCGCCGAGCTTGTCCTCGGCGTCGGCCTTCAGCTTAGCGAGGACCATGGCCGAGATCTCCTCCGGCCGGTAGGCCTTCTCGCCCATCGCCACATCCACGCCGCCCGAAGACGATTCGCGTATCTCGTAGGACAGGAGCTTTTGGTCGGTCTGGACTTCCCGGTCCGACCAGCGCCGTCCGATCAGGCGCTTGACCGAGAAGATGGTGTTCTTGGGGTTTGTCACGGCCTGGCGCTTGGCCAAAACGCCGACGAGGCGGTCGCCCGATTTGGAAAGCGCGACAATAGAGGGCGTGGTGCGCGCACCCTCCTTGTTCTCAAGCACCTTCGGCTCCCCGCCTTCCACGATGGCCATGGCCGAATTAGTCGTTCCCAAATCAATTCCGAGTATCTTTGCCATATTTTTATCTGATAGACTTTTAACTCCTTATTATTTCTTTTTTGCTATTTTCACACGCGCCGGGCGGAGGAGCTTGCCCTGTAAGAGATACCCCGGCTGGAGCACCTCGGCCACTGTTCCCTCCTCGCCCTCGGTTTCCACTTCGCCGAGCGATTCATGGAAGGCCGGATCAAACTTCTGCCCCCGGGGCTGGAGCACTTCCAGGCCGCGGCGGCGCAGGATGTCTTCGAGCTGGGAGCGGATCATGACGATCCCTCTCTCCACGTCTTTTGGCATGCCGTGCTGAAGCGCCAAGTCAAAACTATCCAAAGCGGGCACAAGCTCGGCAATCAGGCCCTCTGCGGCGAATTTCAGAAACTCATCAAAGCGCCGCGCCTCATCTTTTTTATAATTAATGAGGTCGGCCTTGGCCCTCTGCCAGCCCTCAAGATATTCGCGTTTGCCGGCCTCGCATCTCTGTAGCTCCTCACGGAGCTTTTTAACTTTCGCCGCGGCATCTGCGCTTAAGGCCTCCTCATCCGGTACCATTTCTACGTCCGTATCGCTATTTTCTATTTCCTCTTTTCTTTTTTCTTCCATGCCTATGTATTCAGCAATTCTTGGATATGCCGTAGGAGCGCCACGCTCCGGCGGTAGTCCATGCGCTTCGGCCCGATAAGAGCAATCAGTCCTTCTTTGGCAAAAGGCGTCTCAACTGCGGATATAACCATGCCGTAGCGCCGAGCCTCCCGGATCGGATTTTCTCCTCCAATGAAGGCCTGCGGCTCGTCAATAAACTCCTCGGCATCAAAGCGCCGCATGACTTCATCTTCAACTACATCCATGAGCGCCCCGAAGCCTTGAAGAAGATCGGCGTCGGCGAACTCCGGCTCGGCTATGACCTCGCGGATGCCGGATTTATAAAAGAGTTCCTCGGTCGGAAAGCCCGCGAGCACGAAACTCCGTGTGAGATGCGCAAGGAGGCGGCTGGCCTGTTTTGCGAATCCGACCGGATCGTCGAATTCCCGAAGTTCACGAAGAGCGGCCTCCTCGCGGCTTGAAACGTCCCGGCCGCGATCAGTAGGGCCGGCTATTCGCTCATTGATGAAAAGCCTATAGGCACGGTCCGTCGGGATGCGGCCGGCCGAGGTATGCGGCTGGGTAAGGTAGCCGGCATCATCCAGGGCCACAAGTTCGCTCCGCACCGTGGCCGGGCTGTATGGCAGACTGTACTTCCGCACAAGCTCTAAAGAAGCCACCGGCTCGGCCGTGGACACATATTCACTGATGAGCGCATCTAGTATGGTTTTTTGCCGTTCAGTCGGCTCCAGCGGCATGACAGGGACATTATAGCCGGGTTAGCACTCATGCGTCAAGAGTGCTAAACGGAAACTTGCAAATGCCGCAAGAACTGACAAGGGCCGCAAAATTTTGGAAAAGAAAAGCGGCCGATCTTGAGAGATGCGGCCGTGTCGGACACTAATTAGCGCCCCAGGGATTTGCCGCCGTCGATGATGATGGTCTGGCCGGTGATGAACCTGGCCGAGGCGAGAAACACGGCGAGCGCCCCGATCTCCTCCGGCGCGGCGAACCGGCCAAGCGGGATCTGCGCCTGGATGCGGACGAGCGTATCCGGCGGCTGTCCTTTGAGCCACTTCTCATAAGCCGGCGTCATGACGTCGCCCGGAGCGATGGCGTTGACGGTGATCTTCCGCGGCGCAAGCTCCAGGGCAAGCGCCTTGACGTAGGCGATGATGCCGCCTTTGGCCGCGGCGTACGCCGATGAATTCCTCTGCCCGATCACGCCGACCAGGGACGAAGTCATGATGATGCTTCCGCCGGGCGAAAGGTACGGGAGAGCGGTCCTGCACGTATAGAACATGCTCGAAAGATTGACCCTGATCGAACGATCCCAGTCCGTGGGTTTGGTCCGCGCCGTGGGTAGTCCATCATTTCGTCCCACGTTCGCGATGAGTACATCGAAGCAGGCGTCAGCCCGAGCCGCATCGATGAATGCGGTAACGTCCGTGGCGCTCGTTACGTCTACCCGGAGAAAACGAACGCCGATTTCCCGAGCCGTCCGCTGACCCGCCTCCTCTTTGATGTCGCCGATGACGACCCTATGGCCGAGCTCCGCAAAGCTCTGTGCCATCCCTCGGCCGATACCGCTTGCCCCGCCCGTGATAACTACTAGGCTCATCTCGGCCTCCTTATAGGCCAGGTTTATGCCATGTGAAGAACTGCACCTGACAAATTAGTGCAACTAAAAATCTCCCCTGTCAACAGGCCATTTGTTTTGATAATGGCTTTTACGTCTCGCGTGCTACTGCTATCATGAAATTATGAAAACCCTGAAAACTAAAGCTCTCGAGTGGCATAATTTCGTAAAGCCGTCGGGCCAGGATACGAAATGGCTGCAGGCCCATATGGATCTTCATCCCCTGGTGGCAGACGAGCTTACAAAGGCCACATTTCGCCCGCGGGTGGACCGCTATGACGGCTACCTCTACGTCGTTCTCCACTTCCCTATTTTCAACGAACGGGAAAAGAAAACCTATGCACGCGAAGTGGATTTTATTTTGACCAAGCAGGAGATCATCACCGTGGCGCACGAGCCGGTGCGTCCGCTTGATGATTTTTTCAAGCGCTGTTCCGAGGAGCAATCATCGGCCGCGGCCTTCGCCTCCAAAAGTCCGGTTTACCTCTTCTTCTATATATTGAAAGATCTCTATACTTTTGCGCTCCGCGAGCTTGATCATATTCAAGAGCACATCAATAAGATCGAAGAACGGGTTTTTGCCTCGGAGCACGAGGAAGAAGCCATTATCGAGGATCTTTCGTTCGTGCGGCGGGATATCATTGACTTTCGCCGGTCACTTAAGCCCCAGCAGGCCGCATTAGAATCGCTTGCTATACAAGGAACCATTCTTTTTGGGTCGTCCTCGAGACCGTTTTTTGAAGAACTCTTGGGCGAATACCAGAAGGTGTGGAACCTGCTGGAGAACTCCAAGGAGGCTACCGATGCCCTCTACGAGAACAATGCGACCGTGCTCTCCATCAAGCAGAACGAGGCGATGAAGATCGTCGCCATCATGGCCTTCATCACCTTCCCGCTCATGCTCTTCACCGCGCTCTTCTCCATGGATACGGCCTATACTCCCATCATCGGCACGCGCAACGACTTCTGGATCATCGTCGGCATCATGCTCCTCGCCACCATCGGCATGTTCGCCTTCTTCAAGCGCAAAAAGTGGCTGTGAACTTTATGAATTACGGATTCGTACGAATATGCGAATGTCATTGACGCCAGTGATTATGCGGTGTAGCTTTCAATTTACTAAAAACTATGGAAATCACATACCCCCAGGCATTGCCCATACCAGCGTCTTGGAAGCAGCGCGGCGTAGCGCTCCTCATTGCGCATCCAGACGACGAAATTCTCTTTTACGGACTCATCCACCGTCTTTGTTGAAGCGACAATCCCGGTAACGATTCTACTCCTGACGCGGGGTGGGATGGGGGCTGGGTATGGACAAAGTTTCACTCTCGCCGAAATAAAACAGGTTCGCGTTCGTGAGTTTCATCGTTCTGTACAAGCGCTAGGGGTTCGTTACCGGATTTTTGATTTCCCAGACCTCTTACTCGAGCAGCAGATTGCACAGGCCGTTCAGCGAGTACTGCCGATAGTACGTAGAGAACAGTTCTCGGCGCTCTTTTCCTTTCACCCGCAATCACATACCCTTGAGCACTCCGACCATCGAGCCGTGGGTAAAATTGCGTTGCGGTTGTGGGAGGTTTCTGATGTTCGACATTTCGTAGAGCGTTACCCAGCGACTGGTATACGGCCAGCGCTCTACCTTCTCGTGCAAGATATCCCACCAATCGTCACGCCGACACACATAATCGAATATGGAGGTCATATCCAGGGAAAGCGGAACCAGCATATCCGCATTTACCCTTCACAATTTTTGCGCTCGACCGATGGGTTTTCCCATTGGGTAGAGTTGTTCGACCGCGTGGCAAGCCGTGTTGCGGTCTGGCACGGGCGAACTCTCCCCTATGCCGAGGCGTACCGTTTGATAGAATAGTTAAGTAACCACTTTACTACGATGAAAGTCTTCAATTACCTAACTCGTAAGAAAGAGTTGTTTCACCCCCTGAAGAAGGAGTCGGTCGGTCTCTATACTTGCGGGCCGACGGTCTATAACTACGCCCATATCGGGAACCTCCGAACTTACCTTTTTGAGGACGTGCTCCGGCGCGCGCTTGAGTGCGAGGGCTACCGCGTGCGCCATGTGATGAACCTGACCGACGTGGATGACAAGACCATTAAGGGGGCGCGAGCCAAAGGACAAACGCTGAAAGCCTTTACGGAATTTTACAGCCGCGAATTTTTCAAGGACGTGAAGCGCCTCGGCATTCTGCCGGCGTGGAAATATCCCCGCGCCACGGCCCATGTTCCTGACATGATACGCCTTATCTCGGTCCTCCTGCGTAAAAAACTCGCCTACCGCGCGCCGGACGGCGTTTATTTCGCCATCGCCAAATTCAAGCCGTACGGCAAGCTCTCGCGCGTTGAACAGCGGAAGTTAAAAACCGGCGCCCGCGTCAGCGCCGATGAATATTCAAAAAATGAGGTTCGCGACTTTGCGCTCTGGAAAGCCGCAAAACCGGGCGAGCCATCCTGGCCCGCACCTTTCGGCCGCGGCCGGCCGGGCTGGCATATTGAATGCTCGGCCATGTCCATGAAATATCTCGGCCCATCATTTGATATTCATGCCGGAGCCGTTGATCTATTATTCCCCCATCATGAAGATGAGATCGCGCAGTCCGAGGGCGCCACGGGCAAGCCGTTCGTACGCTATTTCGTCGAGGGCGAGCACCTCCTGGTGGACGGCAGGAAAATGTCAAAATCTCTTGGCAATGTATACACGCTCGGCGATATCGCCAAGCGCGGTTTTGATCCTTTGGATTTCAGATATTTCGTGCTTGGCGCCCACTACCGCACACAGTTGAACTTCACCTGGAAGGCGCTTGCCGCGGCGCAAAAAGGCCGCCGCGGACTTGAGAGCGACTTGGAGCGCATTGGCCAGGGGCCGTATGACGGCTCGCTGAAAGACGAGAACGAAGCGCTGGCCGTTATCGCCGCCGCGACAAAGCAGTTCCGCGCCGCCGTGGACGATGATCTGAATACCCCAAAAGCCACTGCCGTCCTGAATGAACTTTTGCATTACGGCAACGCCCTCCTTGACCGCAAACTCCTGACACGGCGCGCGGCGAAATTGATCCTGGCCGCCGTCAAAGAATTTGATCGCGTGCTCGGTCTGGGCCTCGGAAAACGGCGCGCCCCGGACGTTCCGCCGCAAGTTAAAAAACTCGCCGCCGAACGTGAGGCGCTGCGCAGGGCCAAGCGCTGGGCCGAGGCCGACAAAATCCGGGAGAAGATAAAAAAATTAGGTTATGCCATTGAGGACACGCCGAAAGGGCCACGGATAAATCGTGCACACCTTATAAACGTCCTATCCCAAAAAGCGCCTATCTCTCGTTCTTGTCACGCATTTTGAGCAAGACGTATAGTCAGAGCACTGCACGAAGCGCTAGGCACTAGTGCCTAGCCGCCTAATCACCTCGTGCTTATCAATATGGCCGACACTTCCCAGCGCCTAGACACGGTGCGGATGCCGCCGCAGTCCCTTGAAGCCGAGGCGGCCCTTTTGGGCTCCCTCCTCCTTGATAAGGAGGCTATCTGGCGCGTTGTGGATGTGCTTGAGGCCAAAGACTTCTACAAGGCTGTCCATCGTACGATCTATGAAGCTGTCTTGGAGGTACTCGGCCGGAAAGAAGCCATTGACGTCCTTTCAATAACTAACCGCCTTCGAGAGAAGAACCAGCTGGACGAGATCGGCGGCACGGCCTACCTGGCCTCGCTCGTGAACACCGTGCCCACGGCTTCCAGCGCCAGCCACTACGCCAAAATCGTCCATAGGAAGCGCATCCACCGCGACCTCATTGAAGCTTCGCACCGCATTGCCGAGCTCGGCTACAAGGAGGATGCGGACATTGAAAAAATCCTGGACGACGCCGAAAAGACCATTTTTGCCGTGGCCCAGAGCTCGCTGGCCCAGGAGTTCCAACCGGTCAAGCGCTCGCTCGACGAGGCCTGGCAGAGGATCGAGAAGCTTCACGCCGGTGACGGGGCGCTCCGCGGGGTATCGACTGGATTCCCCGACTTGGATAATGTGCTGGCCGGCCTCCAGAGGTCCGATCTTATCGTGCTCGCGGCCCGGCCCTCGCTCGGCAAAACCGCGCTCGCCCTCGAGATCGCGAAGAACGTCGCACTGAAGGAGAACCTGCCGGTCGGATTCTTCTCCCTGGAAATGTCCTCGGAACAGGTGGTGGACCGCCTGATTTCAAGCCAGGCCAACGTGGACCTCTGGCGGCTACGCACCGGCCGGCTCTCCGACAGGGGCGAGTCGAACGACTTTGTACGCATCCGCGATGCCATGGAGGCGCTCTCGCAGGCGCCGCTCTACCTCGATGACGTCGCTTCGCCTACGGTCATGCAGATCCGGGCCATGGCGCGGCGGCTGCAAGCCGAATACGGCGACCTTGGCCTTGTTGTAGTGGACTACCTCCAGCTCATCCGCGGGCACGAGGCCGCGGAGAGCCGGGTACAGGAAGTAACGGAAATCTCGCGCTCCCTAAAGGCGCTGGCCAAAGAGCTCGACGTACCGGTGCTCGCCATCTCGCAACTCTCGCGGGCGGTGGAGATGCGTTCGGATGCCGTGCCCAAACTCTCGGATCTCCGTGAATCCGGCTCCATTGAGCAGGACGCCGACGTCGTGCTCTTCATTTACCGCCGCGATAAAGTGCGCGAGAACACCGACCGGAAAAATATCGCCGAAATTATGATTGAGAAGCATAGGAACGGGCCGACCGGCCGGGTGGAGCTCTACTTCGACGCCGAGACCGTTTCTTTCCGTTCGATCGCCAAACACTTCGAAGAAGAGCAACTCTGAACGCCGGGCATGTTTTCCAAACCGATCCAGAACCTGGTTGAATTTTTCCTGAAGTTCCCCGGCGTGGGGCCGAAGCAGGCCACGCGCTTCGTCTTCTATCTCCTCCGCGAAGAGCCCGGCCGCGTATCCGCCCTGGCCGATGCCATCGCCAGGCTCCACGACGAAGTGAAGCTCTGCCGCCAGTGCTACAAAACGTTCGATATGAATCCCGCGGGAAGCGGCAGCGCCAACGGCGGCCTCTGCGAGCTCTGCCGAAACCCGCGGCGGAACGTCCGGCAGGTGCTCGTCGTGGAGAAGGAGGTGGACCTCGAAAATGTCGAGCGCACCCGGAAGTACGACGGCCTCTATCATGTGCTAGGCGGCACCGTGAGCCCGCTTGATTCCTCCGCACCAACCAAACTTCACTTAAAAGAGTTCTTCGAGCGGATCCAAAGACTTGCCCAAGAGGATGGACCGATAGAAGTCATCCTTGCGACCAACCCTACGGCCGAGGGCGATGCTACCAGCCTCTACCTCGAGCGGGTGCTCGCGCCGTTGAAGAACCAGTATCCGGTCCTCACCGTCTCACGCCTCGGCCGCGGTTTGACCACCGGCTCGGAGCTTGAGTATTCTGACGATATAACCATCGCCAATGCCATCCAGAACCGGAAGTAGGTTCGGGATCGTTCTTTTCATCACCGCTGTTTAAAAAGTCGTCCAACTGTCCAAGCGCATTTTCCGAACTCGGAGGAGAAAGAAGAGCGATGACCCAGTCCGTACTACCGCGGCGTGTCAGATGGCAGCAGGTGGTGTTGTTCGGCACCCGATCGACGCGGGTTCGGGGAGATCTTAAGCGCCTCACCGTTGGCCCCGAATTCTTCTGTAAGAACGGACAGAACGGCATCAACGGAGCCTGCAGCGGTGGCGTGGAGCCGCCTCACACGGATGTTTGGCTGGTGATGCAGATGGAGTATCAGATCGCACTCATGACCGCGGCTCTCCGGAGCACGGCAGAGCGGCTGGAAAGAGAATTAAGAGAGTTCCGCTCCGACCTCAATTCCGCCGTCCGAGAGGACGCGCCCGATGCGTTGGCACAACAAGGAGTTGTGATCTAGCGGTCGGCGCGAAGACGAGGAACGTAAACGGCGCTCCCGAGGGAGCGCCGTTTTTCTTGCCGGCATATCTGATCACGCCGCCATCCCGCAACCGTCGTTTTACGTTTTACGTTTTACGTTACGGTCAATTTTAACCGATCGTTGAAGTTTGACCGTACCATGACTACCACCCTGACTACCTGGATATCCAGCCTGGATATCCAGCGCTGAACACCTATGCCGGAGTGAAAAGACTGCTCAGAGCCGCCATAACCGCCTACGCGGTTATCTTGGTAATCTCGACTTCGGTAAAATGCTGCCGATGTCCCTTCTTTTTCCGATACCTCGTTTTGCGATGATACTTGAAAACGATTTTCTTATCATATCTCCCCTGCCGCAGCACTTTTGCATCCACTTTCGCGCCCTTAACGGTCGGCGTGCCAATATCAACCTTTTCGCCGTCGGCAACGAGCAGCACTTCGGGAAAATGAACCACGACGCCGTCATCGGCGTTCAGTTTTTCAATCCGCAATTTCTGGCCGGGCGAGACCTTGTATTGCTTCCCGCCAGTTTTGATGATGGCGAACATACTTTCCGAGTGTAGCGGACGCTCGGATGAATTTCAAGCCTCCTGTCGTACTACCACCGAAGGCCGACAATGAAAAAAACTCCGGCGATGCAAGGGCATCAGCCGGAGGGCGGCTTTGCCGGCCCGCCGTTTGCGCGCTGCGGGCGGAGCCAGAAACTGAACGTCTTAATGATGAGCCGGCGGCTCCAGACGCTGGGGTCAATGGCCGGCCTGGCAGATGGCGTACCGGCACCAGTCGGCGCCCCAATCGTGATGACCCTCACTGACGGGATGCCGGGAAGCTGCAGTAGTGGATGAGGAATTGGAACTCCCCCGCCTGTCGCCTCTTCTCTGGCCGGCTCAGGAAGCTGATCCCTACCCTCCCCTCTGGACGCTTGCAGCAACTTGCGGGTGCGCCGGCGGGCCCGGCCGCTCATGGCTCAACCTTATGGAAAGCCCGGCGGAAATGGCCTGCGGCCGCCCGGAAAAAGTGTAAAACCACGATCGGCGCGATCAGCACGAGGAACTTCAGGAGCTGGGGCTCAAGACGAACGAGCGCCCACATCGTCCTACTCTTTGGCATGTCGGCCTCCTGCAACGAAAACTCACGGACCGCTCCGATCCCACTCTAGCACATAAACTCCACACTGTCGAGTCAGACCTCTTCCTCTTGGGCGGGTTTGGCAATGGCCAGGGGCTCAATGTCGGCTGACTTGCCCGTGATGCGGAGCACATCCTTATCCACCTTGCCAAGCTCCTTATAGGCGGTGTTATACATGTTCACGGTCGTCCCGAGATGGCCGCCGAGCCGCTTGAAATGCGTCTCGTAAGAATCCAGATGCCGCCGCAGATCCTCCACGTTCTTTCGTATGGCCTTGGCAGATTCTTCGATCTGAAGGGCTCTCAAACCCTGGAGAACGGTTTGCAGATAGGCCAGGAACGAGGTCGGTGAGACAATGATGACGTGGCGCTGCCGGAAGGCATACTCCACCAAATCCTCCGTTTCCACTACGCCCACCTTGTTAACTAGAAGGTCGTAGAACACAGCCTCGGCCGGAATGAACATGAAAGCAAAATCCATGGTCCCCTCTCCCGGCTTGACGTATTTTGCCGTCTCGTCAATGCGGTTCTTTAAATCCTGCCGAAAAGCCCTCTCCATCCGCTCCCGCTCGGCCGGGTCGCGGGCCCCCAAGATGCGGTTATAGTTTTCCAGCGAGAATTTGGAATCCACGGGAATGATCTTGTCCTTCACAAAAATCACGGCATCCACTATGGCGCCGTCGCGAAAGGCATACTGCATCTGGTAGGAGCCGGGCGGGAGCACGTTTTTGAGAACGGTCTCTAGATAATATTCTCCGAGCACCCCGCGCTGTTTCGGATTTTTCAAAATGTCCTGCAGGTTTTTCAGCTGGTCGGCGAAGTTCCGAACCTGTTTCTGGCCCTCATCTACCCGCGTCAGACGCTCGGTGATGTCGCGGATAATGCGCTCGGTGCGCTGGGAGATCTCCGAAGTCTGTGACTGCATGAGTTTCGCGGACTCAATGATCTTGGCGTCAATGGCGCGGCCGATCTCGTTTAACTGGCTCTGGAGCATTAAAAGCGCCTGCGACTCCCCCTCCCGCCCTCTTTGGCCGCGCCCGCGAAACGCGAAAAATAGCGCCGCAAACCCGGCGATAACCACCAGAAGAAGAATCAAAAACTGTCCATCCATGAAATTATGTTACGCCGCGGCTTACCGCTTGGCCAGCAAAAACTTTATGACTTTTTTTGCCTCCGCTGGCCCACGGACTTTTACATAATCAACGCCAGTGCGGACCACGGCGTAATCGTTGCCGCCGGGAAAAATCCTATCGCCGACGAATAACATATCCTTTATGCCGACTCGCAGGGCCTTTCGTATCTGGCGTATGCCGTAGGCCTTGTCAATACCTTTTCTGGTTACATCAATGGAGGTCGAGCCGCCAGTGCGCACTTCAAGGTTTGGCAGCTTTTTGGCAAGCAGTTTTGCCAGGCGCGTGCGCAGCTTGTCATTTTTTCCGTGCCACCGCTCTTTAATGGGAATGGGGGCTTTTTGCCCGACCGCGGAAAACGTTATTTGCGTTTTGCGGTCCTCAATGACGCGGCCGTACACCTTTTGGGGATGCCGGTAATTGATTTTGCGGAAAACTTCTCTGAAGGCGGCAAAAATTTTCTTCTTAGCCGGAGCTGATAGTTCATACGCGTACACCTTTTTCCAGCCGTTCTGCCAGCGGTAAAAAGCGGCGGCCGAAGTGGGAAAAAGCGGGAGCTTTGTCATAAGCTCTTTCCTGAATTTTGCCTTGCCTATGAATTGCTGGCGGAACTGTTCGTACCTGCCGCCGCCTATGACAGCGACGGTCTTTTGTTCCAGCAATTTTTCGAGGAGCCGCACCATATCGCGGCGTATCGGCGCTTTGGAAAAAGTCAGCGTTCCATCAAGGTCAAAAACGATAAGTTTTTTGCCTTTGAAAGATTTTTTCAGCTTCATCACTCCAGTATACACGGCAGCGGCGTGGATGGTCTTTTTTTGCAGCCCTTGACAAAGTTTATCTATATTGCTACTGCTTTTACAAGCGATATTGAGTTCGAACTTAGGGAGGTGAGGCTAATGCCACAGCAGTCGATTGCCGACATGCTGCGTCCGGCGGCGAAGCGGTGGGCGGAGACGGCCCCGCTGGTGGAGCTCGCGGCCTGCCTGCCCGCCCGGCTCCTTTTCAGGAGTCCGGTAGGGCAAGTCCCGGCGCCAGCGTCGCAGCCGGGTAGTCCGCAGCCGAACCGGCCCAAGAAACGCCGCCGGCGCAAGAAGGGGCTCACGAAGAAGGCGAAGAAGCTCATCCAGGATCGACTCTTCGGCATCGAAGCCGGGACGCCCGCGTACCTGAAGGCGCGCGGCGAGCTCGTCAAGGAGCTCGGCGTAAGGCCGCGTCAGATCGGCGCTTACGTCAGCCAGATGAAGCCGGCCCCCGGTCGCCGTAAGAAGTAGCAGCCGCCTCGGTGGTTTCGAACCCCCCGCGTACGCGTCAGCGCGCGGGGTTTTTCTATTGGCGCGAATTCTTGACTTTTTTACCGTTTTCTGCTATCAAAAGAATGTCCTTTGACAGCACCAGAGAAAACGAGAAAGAGAGGTGGGACTATGGCAGGTCCGGCAACAGAAAGAAGCCGCTCCGATCCGGGCGAAATCGAGGCCGTGGTCAGCGCGGTATATCGCGAGACCGGGCAGCGATTCGCCGTCTCGTTCCCACGTAGGCCCTATCCCGGCATCCGGGAGGGAGCTTCCATCACGTTCTCGCTCAACGACTGGTACGGCGGCGAAGACCCCCGCAAGGGTCAGGTCGTGCGCCTGCGGCGCGTCCAGCAGTTCGCCAAAGGGTGGCGGGCGCTTGAAGCGCGGCCGGTCACACTCACAAGGATCGAGCACGAAAGAACGGAAGGAGCAAGGAGAGAACCATGAGTGAACTTGTGTTCCGCGGCAACACCGAAACGTGCCTCCAGCATTACGGGCGCACGATCAAGAACGAAGGCAAGGAAGGAAGGACGGCGCGCGCCCCGATGACGAAGTTCACCGGAGCGAACGAGCGCACCGTGCGGGACTGGCTACTGGGCCGCGTTCCACCCGTCGGGAAGTTCATGATCAGGGCGCGCTACTTCCTCGAAGGGGAGCACTACGGCGTCCAGGAGCTCGAGCGGCTCGATCCGCTCGTCTGCGACCTGGGGCGCGCCATCGCCCAGGACCGGATCGGGTTCGACGAGGCGGTCCAGGCCCTCGGCGTGCCGGGCGACCACTATCTGCTGCGCATCCTCCACGGCAAGATCGCCAGCATGGCGAGGGCCACGTGGGTCGGAAAAGCCCGGCAGCTTCTCAAGACGATCGGCGCTTCGGCGCCGGCAGCGTCCACCCGCTCCGCGACAAAGTCGGCGTCGCCGGTGATCGCGTTGCCGGGCAGCCGGCCGCAAGCGCGCGAAGCCGTGCTGAAGTCGCTCGCCGCGCTCATCGCGGCATCCACGCCGCTCGCAGAGATCGTGCTGTCCGACGATTTCACCGCTGAAGATCGCCAGGAACTCCGCACGCTCGCCGGCGACGACGGCATTTACCGGTTCTCGAATATGATGGAACGACTCTGCACCGAAATGGCGCGGCGGGGGATCGCTCCCTATGCCCGTCGCGCCGCACGGCGCTGACGCTGACGAGCAGAGAGGAAAAAGAATGGACACCAGCCGGCTCGAATTCCACCAAGGCCAGGCGCTACTGCGTCTGGCAGGTACCTATCCCACGCTCCAGGAAGTCCTCTTTGAGGAAGTGCAGAACGCCCTCGACGAGGGAGCTCAACGCGTCTGGATCAACATGAACCAGCGGATGCGCCATCTCACCATCTCCGATAACGGCAGGGGTGCGACGACCGAGAAGTTCGACCAGGCGCTCCGCTCCGTCGGCTCGACCGTCAAGCCGAAGGGCAAGCTCGGGCGCTTCGGCCTCGGCCTCATCTCGCCCCTCGGGAAGTGTGTTCACTTCACCTTTACCTCGACCCCGCAAGCCAACCCTCGCGGGTTCCACCAGTGGACGTTCGTCACGACGGACATCGCCAAGCAGGCCGAATCGGTCGAGCTGCCCCGCGTCGCGCTGAAGCAACACCGCTTCGCGCCGCCGGGCACGTCGGGCAAGCGCGACGAGAGCGTGGTGCCGTGGCGCACCCAGGTGCGTATTGAGAACTACAGCGATGACCGTGTCATCGGCCACGTGGATGTGGATTCCCTCCACGAGGGTATCCTCGATCGCTATGCGGCGGTGATGCGGCGTCTCGGTACGGTGGTCTCCGTTAGGATCACCAAGCCCGACGGCACGAAGATCGAACGTGAGGTCCGGGCCGAGTCCTTCGCCGGGCGCAAGCTCGAGGAGTTCAACGCTCAGGACAAGGACGCGGGTACGACCGCATTCCGTCTCTTCATCGCCCGCCGCACCGAGAAGGGCCGGCGGGGTCGCGTGCTCGTCGGCGAGCAGGGTGACGACTACCGTCTGCACTTCGGTAACTTCGCCTACGCCGCCCGCGATTGGCTCGATACCGGCGTGACCGAAGCGCTCTCCTCGGGCATCTTCGAGGGCGAGATCATCACCGAGAAGGCCAAGCTCCATGCGAGCCGCAAGCGCTTCGAGAATGACGCCGCGCTCGTCGGCCTCTGCGGGGCCGTCGGGCGGTGGTATGCGCAGGTCGGAAAGCAGTACTACGAGGAGGCGCAGGAGCAGCGCCGCGAGGAGCGGCTGCAGGAGCTCGGGCAGCGCTCGATCCGCGTGATCGAGTCCATGCTAGACGACCCGAGCTTCGAGGCGTTGAAGCAGGTGGTCGAAGGGTTCCGATTCGGTACCGTGACCACCGAGCACGTGCCGGTGGGCCGCCGGAGCGGCGGCCAGGATGTCACGGCAGTGCGCGTGTACGGAGAGCCCGGCGGCGGCGAAGGCGGCGAGCGCGACCGGAAGGGTCTGGGCGGCAAGCACCGCCCCGCCGAGCTTGAAGGCGATACGCCCTACATCGTCCTCGGTCCCAGGGGCCCACGCCGCAAGGTGGTCCGGGGCAACAGCCTCGGGCTCGGCCTCTCCCACGAGGAGTTCGTCGATCCCAACAAGCTCTGGGATCTCGACGAGCGACTCGGCATCGTCCGGATCAACATCAAGCATCCAACCGTGGAGCGCTGCGAGCGGAGCGGGCGCTTCGCGGTCATGCGCCTGCAGGAGCTCATTATGGTCCAGGCGCTTGTGCTCCACACCATGCCCGAGTCGTACCGCGAACAGCAGCGGATCGCCCTCGAGGGGATCGTGGAGCCCCTGGTCTTCACGTTCACGACGGGCGACGTTGTTGCCGGCCGGAAGCTCGGCCGGAAGGCGAAGGCGAAGTAGGTTCGCGCGGCCCATGGACTGTCGAGTCCATGGGCCCTTTTTCTTTTTCGGGACCGTGGTAGCGTGAGGGCAGTTGGAAGTTTCCACCAAGAGAAAGCACAAACCAAAGACGGAGGAACCGTATGGATACGGACGATAGGACCAACGTTGTTGTGCTCGGCCGCGGCGGGCGAGAGCATGCGCTCGCCTGGAAGCTTGCCCAATCCCCGTACGTGCGCCGGGTGTGCGTGCTTCCGGGGAATGGCGGCATGACGGCTCTTGTCGGACCCCGTCGGGTGGAGGCGGTCGAGCAGAAGATTTGTCCGGTGGCTATCGAAGCGATGGATAGCGCCCGCATCTCGGCGTTCGCCTTGGAGTATAACGCAAAGCTCGTTGTGCCCGGTCCCGACCTTCCACTAGTCTCGGGCATCGCGGACGATCTTGCGATGGCGGGCGTTCCCGTATTCGGGCCCTCCCGCAGAGCGGCGCGGCTCACCGAGGGCTCCAAGTGCGCGGCCAAGGACTTCATGACCCGCCACGACATTCCCACCGCGCCATATCGGCATTTCGGGCCTGGAGATGAAGCGGAGCTTGATGGTTTTCTCAAAGGCCATCCTCTGCCCATCGTGGTAAAGGACGACCAGCTCGCGCAGGGAAAAGGCGTCACGATCGCCAAGAGCCGGGAAGATGCCCGCATCGCCGCTATCGCGCTTTTCCGGCGGACTCACCGAGCGCTCATCGAGCGTTTCATCCGCGGCTTCGAGCTTTCGTTCACCTGCCTGGTAGCGGGCGAATGCTATATTCCTCTTGCTCTTGCCCAGGACCACAAGTGGATGGGCGATCGGGTAACTGGAGGCATGGGCGTGGTGTCGAGCGATGGTCTTGCTGACAGCGCGCTCTATCGGCGCACCATCGAGAGCATCGTCAAGCCAACGGTGCGTGGCCTCCAGAAAGAAGGCGCGCCCTTCGTAGGGTTTCTCTACATCGGCCTCATTGTTGCAGACGGATTTCCCTACGTCTGCGAGTACAACTGCCGGTTCGGCGATCCGGAAGCGCAAGCCGTTCTTCTCCGCTTGTGGAGCGACCTGTATCCGGCGCTCCGGGCGGCTCTGGCCGGTCGGCTGGACGAGGTGAAGCTAGATTGGAATCCCCGCCCGGCGGTTACCCTGGTTCTCGCCTCGGCCGGTTATCCCGGGGAGCCCCAAACCGGCGATGCCATCAGCGGGCTTGAACAGGCCATCAGGATGCCGGGGGTGCGTCTTTTCTCGGCCGGTATTGAACACGGCCGGTACGGCCAGCTCTGCACCGCCGGCGGCCGCGTCCTCAACGTCAATGCGATCGGCAATACGGTTGCCGAAGCCCGCGCCCGGGCATACGACGCGGCACACCTCATTCACTGGCCCGGCATGCAGATGGTCAGGACCATTGGCGAAGGACTCTAGGAGTTTGGGCATCCCGCCCGGAACGCGCGCGCGTTCCGGGCTGTTTTTTCTCTGCCTGCTACTATTGACATATCGGCTATTTGATTTATGATGTTTATCGGTTGCTCGAACGCTGAAAACAGCGCGATAGGAGGACATAATGGCGAAAAGGACACGAGAAGCAAACACGCAGGAAGAACTACAAGATGCCTTCCTGGTGGGGCCGATCTCTGCGTCGATACCTGGTGTGCCCAACGTGAAGCCGGAGATGCTCAAGATCGAGCGCGTCGGGATCGGCAGGGCGTTCTTCCCGCAGGAGGGCGAGTATCCCTGCCTCGTGTTCGAAGCCCGCAATGCCGCGGGCGAGATTCAGCAGGTTCCCGTCGGAAGTTCGGCGTACATCGTGGTCGACGCTCAGGGTTCGCGCATCCTCGCGTCGGCCGGCTAGGAGATTCGCCCGGCGGCTGGGTTCGCCAGCCGCCGCTTTTTTTATTTCTCCGAGTTGCTACGCTGTTTGTTATGTCGCTCAAGATCGGCATCGTTGGCCTGCCGAACGTTGGCAAATCCACGATTTTCCGGGCGCTCACAAAAAAGCAGGTGGATATAGCGAACTACCCCTTTGTCACCATTGAGCCGAATGTAGGGGTGGTTGAAGTTCCCGACGAGCGCGTGGAAAAGCTTGCTCTGCTTTCGCGCTCAAAAAAAATAGTTCCCGCCGTCGTGGAGTTCGTGGATATTGCCGGCTTGGTCAAGGGTGCCTCCGAGGGCGAGGGGCTGGGCAATAAATTCCTTTCTCATATCCGCGAGACGGATGCCATTTTAGAGGTGGTGCGCGTTTTTGAAGATCCGGACATTATCCACGTTTCGGGCCAGCCGGATCCCGTATCCGACATCCGCGTCATTGAAGCGGAGCTCATGCTGAAGGATTTAGAAACCGCAGCTAAGCGCCTGGAAACCGCGACTAAGCAAGTGAAGGCCGGCGATAAGACGGCGGCCATACAGCAGGAGGCGCTCCAGCGCCTTGAAAAAGGCCTCAAGGCCGGCGAGCGGGCCTCGCGCATACTTGGAGGAAACGACCGCCGCGAGGAGGTAGTGCTGCTTCTCCGCGAACTCGGCCTGCTGACGGCAAAGCCGCGCATCATCGCCTTCAACGCCTCCGAGAAGCAAGTTCAAAACAACTGGCAGCCTGCGGCGGAACTTGCCGCGGAAGTGAAAAACGACTCCTGGATCGTGCTCTCGGCCAAAGTGGAGGACGAATTGAACTCGCTCTCCCCTGCCGAGCGCGAAGAATATTTGCGCTGGCTCGGCCTTGGCGAATCCGGACTTGACCGGCTCATCAAGACCGGCTACCGGACGCTCGGACTCATTACCTTCCTTACCACCGGCGAGGATGAGACGCGCGCCTGGACCATTCGCGCCGGCTCTACCGCTCCGGAAGCCGGCCGCGCCATTCATTCTGACTTTGAAAAAAAATTCATCCGTGCCGATGTAGTTGCCTATGACAAACTTGTTGAAGCCGGCTCTTGGGCTAAAGCCCGCGAACTAGGATGGCTCCGTACCGAAGGGCGGGACTATATTATCAAAGACGGTAACGTTATTGAATTTAAGATCTAAGAAAGCAGCCACCGCGGGGCGCCGCGGTGGCTGGGGGAGGTTCGGGGAACAGGAGCGCCGTTGCTCCCAGGCCGACGCCTTTGTCGGTTTTATTCCCCGTTTGCCGCCAGCTGATCAGGACCGGCGAGCTTTTGATTAGTGGCATATTGTTCGTTACCTGTCAAGGGGATTGCCCTCTTTAACGCCTTTTGGTAGAGTTTCAGGGCGTTTTATGGCCGAAACTGACGCCAAAAACTACGAAATCACTTACCTCATCAGCCCCGATATCCCCGAAGACGGGGTGTTTGGCGAGGCCGGTAAAATCACCGGGGCGATACAGGACGCCCGCGGCCTCATCGGCCGCATTGAGGAACCGAAAAAGCGTAAACTCGCCTATCCCATTGAAAAAATGCGAAACGCATATTTCGGATGGACCACCTTTAGCGTGGCGCCGGAGCGGTTGCCGGATATTGAAAAGCGCATAGCGGCCGAACCCGCCATCATGCGTTACCTCCTCGTTGAAGAAGTAAAACGGCCGGTGCATGAATTCCGCCCGCGGTTCCGCCGCGAGCGCCCGACCCCCGGCCCTGTTGCCGGCGAGATCAAACCTTTTGCTCCCGCCGCGCCCAAAGAAGAGGACAAGACGAAAATAGAAGAACTGGACAAGCGGCTGGAGGAAATATTGGGGAAGTAGTTCTCAGTTCCTGGTTGGCAGTTGCAGTTTGACAGTTCCTAGTTACAGTCCATAAAACCGCAACCAAGAACTAAAAACTAGAACCGATAACTTATAACTATGAACTATAATAAAGCTTTCATCCTCGGCAACGTGACGCGCGATCCAGAGTTCCGCACCACCCCATCCGGGCAAAATGTATGCTCCTTCGGCGTGGCCACAAATCGCGTATGGCGCGACCAGGCCGGCCAGCAGCAGCGCTCCGCCGAGTTCCATAATGTCGTCGCCTGGGGGCGCCTGGCCGAAATTGCCAACCAATACCTGAAAAAAGGCTCGCTCGTATTCATTGAGGGCCGCATCCAGACGCGCTCGTGGCAGGACCAGAACGGCCAGAAGCGCTGGCGCACCGAGATCATTGCCGAGAACATGCAGCTTGGCCCGCGGGGCGCGGGGACGGCCGCAGCGGCAAGCCCGGCAACGGAGGGGTCCGCACAGCCGTCGGCTCCGGAAGCGGTGGAAACCATTACCTACCCCGGCGACGAGGAGGAAATCAAACCCGAAGAGATACCCTTTTGAAACGAGTTCATAGTCATTGGTTCTTGGTTATAGTTATTTGGTTGCCAGTTGCAGTTGGACGAAACTAAAACCAAGAACTAAAAACTGGAACTTAGAACCAAAAACTAAGAACTGAACATATGGCAGAACAAAAACAGTGCTTCTTCTGCACCTCCAGCCATAAAGTTGTTGATTACAAGGATACGGAAACATTGCGCCGTTTTATGTCGGCGAACATGAAGATCATGCCGCGGCGCCGCTCGCACCTCTGCGCCTCGCACCAGCGCAATTTCGCACGGGCTATCAAGCGCGCCCGCGAACTGGGGTTGGTTCCGTACACCCTGCACTGAGCCGGCGGCCTTATCGCAGTGAAATTCTTAAGAAGCTACTCCCCAACCGGGGCGGCCATCGCCTCCTTGATTTTCTTTGCGATATCCTCGGCGAGCTTGGGGTTTTGCTTCAAAAAGAGGCGTGCATTATCAAACCCCTGCCCCAGGCGCGTGCCCTCAAACGTGAACGAGGCCCCGGCCTTTTTGACAACACCGTACTTCTCCCCGAGCGTTAAAAGCTCGGCGTCCTTTGAAATGCCCTCGTTGTAGAAAATGTCAAACTCGGCCCGGCGGAAGGGCGGCGCCACCTTGTTCTTCACGATCTTGGCGTTCACGCGGTTGCCCACGATTTCCTCGCCCTTCTTGATTTGCGCGGCCCGCCGCACTTCAATACGCACGGATGAATAAAACTTCAACGCGCGCCCTCCGGGCGTGGTCTCGGGGTTGCCGAACATGATGCCGATCTGTATGCGGATCTGGTTGATGAAAATGATGCAGGTCTTGGAGCGCGACACGGCGGCGGTGAGTTTGCGGAGCGCGTGCGACATCAGCCGCGCCTGGAGCCCGACGTGCTGCTGGCCCATGTCGCCCTCAATCTCGGCCTGCGGCGTCAGCGCGGCCACGGAATCCACCACGATGACGTCCACCGACCCCGAGCGGACAAGCGATTCAACGATCTCCAGCGCCTGCTCGCCGGTATCCGGCTGGGAGATCAGGAGCTCATTGACCTGAACACCCAGGCGTCGGCCGTAATCCGGATCCAGCGCATGTTCGGCATCCACAAAAGCCGCCAGTCCGCCTTTTTTCTGGGCTTCGGCCACAATGTGGAGAGCTAGTGTGGTCTTACCGGAGGATTCCGGCCCGAAAATCTCAATGACCCGGCCCCTTGGCACGCCGCCCACGCCAAGGGCCATATCAAGCGCCAGCGACCCGGTCGGGATGACATCCACGTCAACCTTACGGGCCTCGCCGAGCTTCATAATCGCACCCTCGCCGTACTTCTCCTGGATCTCCCGGACGGTGTCCTCGAGTGTGGCGAGTTTCTCGGCGCGGATCTCGTCTTTGGTGGGATTTTTTTCAGCAGTAGCCATAAATGCAATGCGAATCTACAAATTCAATGCATATCTGCAAATATGCGGATACCGGATTCTCGGATCAGTGTCATTTTAGAACGACGTAGCGGGTAAGGCGGGTGGTTCTTCCGTAGCGGTTCCGGGCTTCAAACTCAAGGCGGTTCACGCCTTTCACGAGATAAATGCGCTCCGTAAACTCGCCGGTTTCTCCACTGTAGAGGGGGCGGCCGTTCAAGGTCAAATCGGCATCAAGGTCATCGGTGCGGCCGCGCGCATCAAACGCGCCGCTTGTGACCGCGATATCGCGCTCGGGCGCAAAGATTTCAATGCCGGGAGCGCGCAGGAATTTGAACTGGTAGGTGAAAAATCCGACGACCGCGAGCACGGCGGCACCGACCACGGCGATCTTAAAGTTCCGCTGGGTAACGTAGCGCTCGGGAATATACGGGCGAATCATGGGACTATCGTATACTGTTCCCTCAAGAAAAGAAAAAGCCGGCCATGGGCGCATGGCCGGAGGACCGGAACGGCATGGGCGGCCGGTAGGGCGGCGGCTGGCAGGCGGCGAGGATGATGAGCGAAAGGGCGACGACAAGGAGCGGAACCCACCAGCTATCATACGGTTTCCTCATACGGACTCCTTTCGGACATGATGAACTGCCCCTGACACAGTGGTGTCATGATCCCGACGGTTTTGCAAGAATTATGGTCTACGCGCCCTCTCCATCTTCTTTCATGAGAATCTCACGCGGTTTGGCCCCTTCGCCCGGGCCGATGACGCCGCGCTCCTCAAGAGTATCAAGGAGCCGCGCGGCGCGGGCGTAGCCGATCTTGAGGCGCCGCTGCAAGTACGAGGCCGAAGCTTTGCCGGCCTTTACCACGGTATCCTTGGCCGCATCGTAGAGCGGGTCCTCATCGCCATCGAATTCATCGCCGTCCGCCATGGCGTCAGTCAGCGCGCCGGGCGTGGCGGCGAAAATATCCTCTTCGGCCGCTTCGCTCCCGGCGGCATCGGCTTGGTCAAGAATGAACTTTACGATGTGCGATACCTCTTCCTCGGATACGAATCCCCCCTGGATGCGGCGGGGCCTGGCCGTATCCCCGGCCAAAAACAGCATGTCGCCGTTCCCGAGGAGTTTCTCCGCGCCGGCCGCATCCAGGATGGTGCGCGAATCCACCTGCGAGGCGACCTGGAAGGCGATCCTGGAGGTGATATTGGCTTTGATGAGACCGGTGATAACCTCCACCGACGGACGCTGGGTGGCCACGACAAGGTGGATGCCGACGGCCCGCGCCATCTGCGCCAAGCGGATAATGGAGCTCTCTACTTCACGCGGGAACGAAACCATGAGATCGGCAAGTTCATCAATGATGATAACGAGGTACGGCATCGGTTCCTCATCCGAACCGTTTTTCGTGAACCGTTCGTTGTAGCCGGCGATGTCGCGCACACCGGCGCGGGCGAGCGCCTCATAGCGCCGCTCCATCTCCCTGACTGCCCAGCGCAGCGCAGCAATGGTTTTCTTGACGTCAGTGATGGGCGGCGCCAAAAGGTGCGGAATGCCGTTGTAGGCGGCCAGCTCCACGCGCTTCGGGTCCACTATTAAAAACTTCAGCAGGTCGGGCGGACTCCGGTAAAGAAGCGCCGTGATCAGAGAATGGATAGCCACGCTTTTGCCCGAACCGGTGGCGCCGGCCACAAGCAAATGCGGCATTCTGGTAAGGTTGGCGTAGACCGGGGCGCCGGCTACATCGCGGCCGAGCGCAAATAGAAGAGGGGCCACTGACTTCTGGAAAATATCGTTCTCCAGCAGACTCCGCAGGCCGACCAGCGCAATGGAACGGTTCGGGACCTCAATGCCCACGAGCGACTTACCGGGAATGGGCGCCTCAATCCTAATAGGATGCGCCGCAAGCGCAAGCGAAAGATCGTTATGCAGGGCCGAGATGCGCGAGAGCTTCACGCCCTCGGCCGGCTTCAGGGTGTACTGGGTGACAGTCGGGCCGACTGACACCTCGCCCATTTCAACGTCCACGCCGAAATTCAGGAGCGTGCGCTTGATGATGTTAGCGTTGGCGCGGATGTCGCCCGAGGAGGGCGTGCCGCGATCATCATTGAGGAGATGAAGGGGCGGCAGCACGTAGGCGCCGCGGCGGCTCTGCTTCTTGGCCACTGCAAATTCCTCTCCGTTTTCTCCGGCCCTCGCCCGCCCGACCGCTTCAACCGTCACTCCGCCCGCCGGCGCGGGCTCCGGCGTCTTAATTGCCTCCCGGATGCCCGCCACGGCCGCGCCCACTGCACCGAGCGCTCTATCGGCTGGACCGGGTTCGCCTTTCTCGGCCTCTTCTTCCCTCCGGGGAGTCCAAAGCGGGATGTTGGCCATGATCAAGACAGCTGCAACCATGATGGCCGCCTCCACGATGAACGCGGCCCAGAAATCAAGGAAGCGCTCCAGCGGCCAGTTCACGGCAAAACCGATCCAACCGCCGGTACGTTCCCCAAAAAATAGCTCAATCAGGGCGAGTCCCATGGCAAAGAAGAACACCCCACCGACGAGATTTGCCGCGATCAGCCGACGCCGCAATGCGAAGAGAAGCGAGGAGCCAGTCAGGACGAGCGTTACCGGCACCAGGAAATATGCCTTGCCGACCGCAAACGTCAAAGCGCGGAAGAGCATCGCGCCTAAAAAGCCCGCTCGGCCCCAGTGGGCCAGGAGGGATATGGCGGCGAGCGCAAAAAAAACAACCGCGAGGACACTCTGTTTCGTCTCGGGCGCAAGATCGTCGTGCCAGCGCCGCCGGCGAGGCGGCTCCGAACGCGGTCGCGTTTCTTTGCGATTACTTTTCGCCATATCCAGTAGAGGAATTTCTAACAAAAGTTGTAAAGCGCTAGTTTTTAGGCACTGCCGCAGCGGGAGATATAGCAATTGGCTCCGTTTACGTACTTATGGCGCTGGTTCGAAATTCTCCTACTGGGCATAGGGCAATTATATGCGCACTCTATCTGAAAAAGAAAAACGCCCCGGGAGGAATCGGGGCGCGTTCAGGGGCGCAGACGCTGGTAGACGGTCTGGCGTGAGACTCCCAGCCAGCGGGCAATGTCGCTTTTCTTCATTCGTCCGTCAACAAGGGCCCGAACTTGCCCCGGGGTCACATCCGGACGCTTCGGCGCACCCGGAATGCCCGGAGGCCGGCCGCGCCGCCGCGCCTCTTTCTCGCCCGGAAGAGTTGCCTTCTCCCTTGGCCGACGCGGTTTTCTCCGCTCGCCGGTAAGCCGGCAGTACCAGTGCCATGCCTCCGCCGGAGAGCGCATTCCGAAGCCTCCAGCCGCATCGAGGAGAATACCGCCGCGGCAGCGCTCAATGAAACGCTCCACCGACCCTCTGCCGTAAATCCGCCGAAACTCTTCCTGCCACACTTCGGGGGTCTTTGGCGGCTGCGGCCATCGCGCCATTTCGCTCACCTCCCCACTGATGAGGCTGATTTCCGTTGCCTATGGTAGCACAGACCGTGCGAAAAAGTAATACCATCAATCGCACCCCGGGCCGTAGGTTACAACGAATTCGTGTGCTGGACTGGCATGGTTATGGAGCATTATTTCCGTCAGCCCGGAATACCGGACATCAAGGACGCCGGCTTTGCCGGGTGCGATCTCGCCGTAATTGGCCCCCGGATCACCGGCCGGGTCATGCGGGCTTGCGCCGACCTTCAACGGCGCATCGGACTGATTTATGACCGTAATTAGACAGCCGAGGTCATCGCTCTCATGGATGGCGATCGTCCGCGGCGAAAATCCGTCCGGACCGTAGCGTACCGGCCTGCGGTCAACCGTTCCTTTTTGGATCTGAAACATGCCGCCGTCATCGCTCTCTTGGCTCCCGCCGCTGGAAATGGGCAGCGGGGTAAACGGCTGCGGAGGCTCCACGTGAATTCGCCGCAGGAAAAAATTCGCTCCGAAAGTCAGGAGAACAGCGAAGAGCGCCAGCCCGCCGAAGAAAAGTATTAGTTGCTTCGAGGCCATGCAATTGACCGCATCATACGGAGGACTTGTAATTTTGAAAAATTTGCGCTAGACTCTAACCCTATGTTCACTGTTGATAAAAAATTCCCAGTTTTTTCCCTGCCCGCCTACTTCCCGGAGCGCGGCGAGGACGGACTGGCAACCCTTGCCGATTTTGCCGGTAAGTGGCTCATCCTTTTCTGGTACCCGGCGGACTTCACCTTTGTCTGCCCCACCGAGCTTGCCGATATACAGCAGCGGCTTGGAGAATACCGGACGCTGGGAGCCGAGGTCCTCGGCGCATCCACGGATACAGTCTACACCCATAAGGGCTGGGTGGATCATGAGGAGCTGCTCGCGGACCTGAAATATCCGCTTGCCGCAGACCACACCGGCGCTTTTGCCAGGGAACTAGGCATTTATGACGAGACAAATGGCATGGCCCAAAGGGCGGCCTTCATCATTGATCCAGAGGGGGTGCTTCGCGCCGCTGACATCGTGGCCGACGCCATTGGCCGCTCCGCAGGCGAACTCCTCCGCAAGCTAAAAGCCTTGAAATTCACGCACGACAACCCGGGCAAGGTCTGCCCGGCATCCTGGGACACGGGCGACCCCACTCTTTCTCCTTCCATAAAAATCGCTGGAAAAGTTAAGGGAGCGTTGGGTGCTTAAAATGCAGAAAATGCCGTCCGGCTGTCCCGGGCGGCATTTTGGTCTGTGCAAAACCGCACTTTCCGGCATCGGGATCACCTGCTATGCTAAAAATACCTAAAAACGCAATGGCCCGGCCATTATGCCGGGAGAACCCCCGCACTAGTCAGGACTGATAAATGCGGGGAAAGGTCGCTAGTAATTTGGTATTGCCAATACTGTGAATCCAAAGCAATTTCTGCTGGTCGGCGGCGTTGTCCTGGTCCTGGTGGGGATTCTCGGGTTTGTCGGCGTAATCGGCCCCACGCCGGAGTCCAGCCTATTCGGCTCGGCATGGTGGTTTGATAACGCTGAGAACTGGGCGCACCTCGTCCTCGGCATTGTGGCCCTTGTCCTCGCCTACACCACCGGCCCGGCGATCCAACGGCCGGTCGTGATGCTCCTCGGCATCGTTGGCGTGCTCGTCGGCCTCTATAGCCTCCTCGGCTACCCGATGCTCCTTGGCGCAAACCTGGAGAACCCGGCCGACTCGCTCCTCCATCTTGTTGTCGGCATCTGGGCGCTTGCCGCTTCGTGGCGCAAGCAAGCCATGGGCGCCGCAATGGGCGGGATGTAGAACTCCATCGCATTGAAAACACAATACCCCGGTCATGCCGGGGTTTTGTGATACTATTGAAACCATGAAAAGCCTTTTCTACCTCGCCCTGATCGGCGCTGTCGCCTACGGGATAATTCACTACGTGCCGGCCGAGACGCGGCAGAGGGCTGTTGCCGCCGTGGGGCTCTCTGGATTTTTTGAAGAAACACTTCCATCCTTTTTGCGCTCAAAACTTTCCATTCCGGAAAATCCGGTTGTTAAACGCGAACGGCTTTTGGGCGAGCTCTCCGCCGCCATCGGCGGCGTGGCGAGCGAACTTGGGGCCATAGACTCACAGACTATATCTCTCGCTCCGCCGGCCGAGCGCACGCCTGCAAAATCCAAAAATCCCGCGCCTCTTCTGACATCCCAAGACATCCGGCAACGCCTGGAGAAAACCAAAGAACTGCTCACCGAATCGGAAGCCGTGCTCGGGGAGCTGAAACAGGCCAACCCCCAGCAAGGATTCATCGCCCAAACCGCGGAGCGATTATTGGATAAAATTCTGCCGCCAACCGAAAGTAATAGAGATTCGGCCGGTGTCGGCGGGGATGCCGCCGGAGCGACGCTCTGCCTGGAATAGTTTTTGCGTGATAAAAAACGGCCGGGCTCATCGCGAGCCCGGCCGCAACCCGCGCGCGGCATCAAGGAGCACTGCTTTGATCTGGCAACCACAGGCGCGGCTCGTGCAGCGCGTGTGATCGCCGTCCCTGCAAAAGGCGCAGTGCTCCCGACACGCCGGGTCCAGCACCGCCCGGAGGTCATCTCTTGTAAGCTCCATATCTCCCCTCTCCCCCTTTTAGTAGCAGATTGGACGGGCGCCGCGCGGCGTACCGGTGATGATCCTGACCAGCTCCTCGCCGTCCGATTCCGGCGGCCAGCGATGGGCCACCGCTTGCGGACGCACCGAGACGGGAAAGTAGGCTACCTCAATGCTACCCTGCTGCTGGAGCAGGTGGTAGTGAGCCGCGCGAACCGAGAACCCATTCGCCCGTTCGAGCACAAGGATTTGGCCAAGCCGCTGGAGCAGCTTGCCCAGGGTTACGCGATCGAGATCAGCGCTCATCACGAGGCTCCGCCCGAAACGCCCCATGACGTAAATGAGCTCTTCATCGGCGAGCCGTGGGATGCGGGCGCACCCGATCTTTTCCGCGATCTCCACCGCATAGTCACTGAAGCCCATCCCCGAACCCGCCATGCAGAGGGTATAGCCAGCGATGTCACCCTGATCGCCGCTGACGGTGATCCAGACGCGCATGTCAGCCCCCTTTCATCACGAAAATAACTGTATCTTATTTTAGTTTACTTCAAATCAAAATAAAGTCAAGGGCGGCTTGACCATAAACATATTCGGCTGTTTTATGGCTGGAAGAGTTCTTCGGGCCTGAAGCGGACCTCGCGGACGTTTGAAAACTGCTTGGCCGTGGCCTCGATTTGATACCAAAGCACGCCGACGCGGCAGGCCCCGCCTCCTGTGCGGTTTTCCGGATCGCCAAAAGTCAAAGTAAGAACTCCGTTCTCGCGCGAAGCCGTTTTTAGAGCGAGTCCGGGGATAGGATATTCGGTGGTGATGCCGCGCGCTCGCTCGCCGGCCGCAAGCTCCCCCTTAAGAAGAAGCCGCACCGTGTCCTGAATGGGCGTGAGCGCGCGGGGAATGCTGCGCGTTACTGCTTCCAGACCGGCGCGGCTGCAGAGGATATTCCCGGACGCGTCCTTATCCCTTTCCGGGTTGTAGTAATAAAGCCTGACCTCGCGCATGGCCCCCTCCACGGGCGGAACCGTACTGAAGCGTATCGGTATCCGTAGCTCATCCGCATTCTCCGGCAGACCGGAGGGATTGTCTTTTTCCAGAACCAGAGTACCGCGCTCTGTTGCCGGAGCGGCGAAAGTGAGCACGGCGCGGAAGGGCACGAATTCGGCCGTCATCCACTCTCCTTGGGCCTGCGCCGGGATCACGGCGATCTCGCGGCCAGTGGCATCAAGCAGGCGTACCGGGAACGAGGCCTCAAAAAACCAAAAGCCCCGCGCCTCGCCTTCAACCGTAAGCGGAGATGCTGCGGTAGCGTTCGGCCTTGGCGATGTAACGCGGATAAGGTTAGGCTTCTCGGCTATAGGCGCAGGGGACTGTGATGGAGGAGTCGGCTCGGGCAGAGCGCGATAGGCAAACCACCACCAGGAGGCAAATCCGGCTACAGCAAGAACTAAAATTGAGAGTATCCATTTGCTGGACATTTGAGTTTCAAAAGGCAGCGGCGCCCCAGCAGGCGAGATGCCTAGGAAGCATACCGGATGACGAACGGAAAATCCGTATCTTACGGCTGGGCGAGCCAGCGGTTGATAAGCTCGCGGGTTTTCGGCCCTACCTCGCCTTCGGGCGCTAAGCCGTTGGCAGCCTGGAATTTCTTTACCGCATTGGCAGTCACTTTCCCGTAGTAGCCGGTCACTGGGCCGTCATTGGGGATGCCCCAGTTATTTTTCTGCAGGAACTCCTGCAGGATGACTACCTCGCCGCCGCGCATGCCGGCTCGGAGCTGCTGCGTGAGCAGGCGTTTACTGGAAGCTGGAGGCGGCGCAGGCGGCGGAGCGACCGGCACTGGCGACGTCAAAGGTGCGGGAAGCGGCGTCGGCGGGAGCGCGGCACCGATGTTTGCCGTCTCCGCGGCCGGCGTAGTAATCACCGGCGGCGGGGGCGTGCCAATGGAAAGATCGCGGATGAGCCGAGTATCAAGCCAGCCGCCGCGATTAGGATCAGCCCGGCCCTTAATTTCCAAACGATGCCCCTGGAGAATGTCGACCGCAGCTAACGGCTTGCCGTCGGCGCTCTCCAGCGTAGCCCATTTATCAATGGGTACGACCCAGCGCTGGCCCCACACATTCACGCTGAAAAGATTGATGGCGTTTATCGTGATAAGCTCCGCGCCAATGATTTGGACTTCGCCTTTCGCGGAGATATGAAGTTCCGGGCCGTCGGCCGAAGCCGGCACGGCGAGCGCGAAAGCGACTATACCAATGGCTGTGACTTTGAGCGGAGGAAGGTGAAGTATCATGCCGCTATGGTAGCACTGCCCGCTCTTGAACGGGAATGACCGAAATGCATATTAAAATTTCTCCGCCGATGCAACATTAAAACTGCCGATGCGCACCCGCCGAAGCGCGGCGAGCGTTGCCGGCACGCCGAAGCGCCGGCCGATTTCCTCGGCCACGGCGCGGGCGTACGTCCCCTTCTCGGCTTCCAGCTCCGCATCCAAGAAAACTTTATCACCGTCACGACGCATGCTTTGAAATTCCAGCCGGTAGATACGGCTCCGTCTGATACTGGCCGGGATGGCGACGCCACGGCGGGCATAGCGGTAGCGCGGCTGGCCGCGATACTTCGCGGCGGAGTAGGCCGGGACCCCAAGCTCAATTTCGCCGACCATGCCGGCCATTACTCTTCGGACAGCCTCCGGCGTAATTCGCCCCGGCGGCCGCTCTTCAATCACCTCTCCAGTGATATCTCCGGTCGTCGTCCGTCTGCCGAGCAGTACCCGCATCTGGTAAGTCTTCGTCAAATCGGCAAACTCGGAAAGCCGTTTTGTCCCCTTACCCACGCCGACGATAAGTAGGCCTGAAGCCATGGGGTCAAGCGTGCCGGCGTGGCCCATTTTCCGGACGCCCAGGCGCTTGCGCAGTAGCCGGATCACCCCGAAGGAAGAAATGCCCGCCGGCTTATCAATGAGCAGGATGTCATCCATTATGCCGCCGTGCGCGAAAGAATAACGCGCCGGATCTTTTTGGATCATGACTATGTCTGCTCCGCCAGAGACCGATCGGCCATCTGGCTCACCATGACGGCGGCGGCAACAACGCCGATATAAAGGCCGAGAAGCGGCCAGAATCCGACTTCAACCCCATGGAGCGAGCCCAAAATGAAAGCGCTGTACCAGGAAGTTATGGAGACCGCGCCCAAGGCAAAAGCGAAGCGCCGAGCATGGCGGAGCTCGCCGGGAATATGGACGTGGCGCTGGCCGAAGGAAATATGTATGAGGCGCGGAGCGATCCAGAGATTTAAAAGCGCGCCGTTGCCGATGATGACGGCGACGATGATCATCTTCACCAGGAACTTTGCCGAGGCGTTCAGTTCCTCGGCATCGGCGAGCCACAGGACGAGGCCCGCGATCAGGAGCGCGGCAAGCGCAAGCCAAATGACCTGCGATACCGATCTCAAAATATCCGACTCCTCCTCCGAGATGCGCAGATCCTTCAAGAATTTGAAGAAGAGAACGTCAGTCACCGTTGCCGCGCCAACGCCGACGGCCGCGGCAAGCCCATGGAGCAAAACGACCGTTCCATGCATCTCTTCAAGAAAATCAAAAAGTCCAACCGGCATGCTTCGCAGCGCCAAGATGAAAATAGCGGCGCAAAAAAATGCCGATGTCAGGCACCACTCGCACCATTCGCGGAGTACGAAGCCCTGGATAAAGGTAAGATAGAGCGAGAAAAGAAACGCCGCCGTGGTAAGGGCGAGCGCCGAGAATACGGCCGGCATGGTGGCAAACTCGGGCGAAATTAGGAAGGCTGCGTATGCCGCCGCGATCGCGGCGTAATAAAGCATTCCGAGGATCTCAACCGGGATGCCGAGGAACCGGGAATATTCGCTATGCACGACCGTATCGCAGTCCTGACCGATGTAGCAAACCATTTGCTTCCGGCCGGATTTCCGCACTCGTATAAAAAGCGCCAACCCCAAACCGACAATGCCGAGGAGCGCGACCGCAAGTTTGGCAAGATCAATCATGTAATATTACTTCCGCTCCAAATCCAGGGCGCAGGAGTTTATGCAGTAGCGCTTGCCCCGCCTGCCGGCAGGCAGGCGCCGATCTGTCGGCCCGCCCGCCTTGCCTTGGCGCCGTCGAGGCAGGTCGTCAAAAACGTGGCCGAGGTGGCTGCCGCAGCGCTTGCAGCGCACTTCGACCCGCCGCATCCCTCCTGACAGATCTTCGCGGAGAAGAACGTTCTCGCGATTCATCGGGTCGGTAAACGACGGCCAGCCCGTGCCGGAATCAAACTTCGCATCGGATGAGAAGAGCTCCGCACCGCAGGCCGCACAGCGGTAAACACCCGAATCCTTTGCAGCCGTGTACTTCCCGGTAAACGGCGCTTCCGTGCCCTGCTGGCGCATGACCCGGTATTGCTCGGGCGTTAGAACCCGCCGCCACTCCTCATCACTTTTGGAGATACGCTCCTCCATATTGGCGTAGGTCAATCCGCGCCTCCGGCGCGGCCGTGGATAATGGCGATGAGCGCGAGTTCGAGCGGGAGCTGCGGAATGGGGCTCCGCCGGCTCGCCGGGATGACATCAATAAGCTCGGCAGTCGCATCGGCGAGAGCGGCGGCAGAGTAGCTGTCCAGGGCGGCAGTGAGAGCGCGGCTATCCTCGGGCAGGAGGCTTGAGGCATCCACGGGCGATCCGGTCTTAGCCAGGAGCGCGTCGCGGAAAAAGGATACGAGCATCTTGGCGAGGTGTTCCATTTCATAGCCCTCGTAGTAGAGGCGGTTGACGAACTCGATCGCCTCCTTCGGCTCACGCCGGCCGATGTGCCCGAAGAGTGAGATCAACGCCTCGCGTTTCGGGATGCCGAGCACCTCCTCGGCATCGGCCCGCGTGACGGTCTTCCCGGCAACGGCCAACACCTTGCCGAGCAGGCTCTCGGCATCGCGCACCGACCCCTCGGCCGCAAAGGCGATGGCGGCCGCCGCGTCGGCTTGGAGCGCTGCACCCTCAAGGCCGGCAAGCGCGGTGATGCGCTCGGCCAGTACGGCCTGGCGCGGCCGCCGAAAATCAAAATACTGGGTACGCGAAACAATGGTTGGTGGCACTTTGTCAATTTCAGTCGTAGCCAAAACAAAGATGACGTGGCCGGGCGGTTCCTCCAGCGTCTTTAAAAGCGCGTTGAAAGCTTCTTTGGTCAGCTGGTGCACCTCGTCAATAATATAAACTTTCATGCCGCCGCCCGGCGGGGTGAAACGCACCCCCTCGCGGAGCTCGCGGATCTCATCAATGCCGCGATTGGAGGCGGCATCGATCTCGATGAGGTTTAACGCCGAGCCGGCATTGAATGCGGTGCAGGAGGCGCATCTCTGACACGGCCGGTCGGCCGGACGCTCGGCCGCGCAATTGACGGCTTTGGCTATCAGACGGGCCGTGGTCGTCTTGCCGATGCCGCGCGGCCCGGAAAAGAGATAGGCATGCGCCACCCGGCCGCCGGTGATCTGCCGCTTGATGACCGCAATAATGTGATCTTGGCCGACAACTTCGGAAAAATCGCGCGGCCGGTATTTCCTGTACAAAACCTGATAGGCCATAGGGAAAAGGTAGCAAACGGAAATAGGAGTGCAAAGGGAACAAAAGGAACAAGGGCTGGCGGAAAGTTCGAACGGGCCTTTTGCTACTTTTGTCCCTTTCGGAATACCACCATCTTATACCCCAGAAAGTTCCACGCGAGGCCGACGACGGCCGCGCCGGCGGCTGAGACGTTGGCCCAGGTCCTCGCATCTATCCCTCCGCGCGGGCCGACCGTACCGCTCAGGAACGCAAAGACGCCGACGTTGATTATGAGTCCGCCGATCGTCACCGCAAAGAACCCGGCGAACTGCGGGCCGATGTCCGTCGTCGAGAGCGACCGGAACGTCCAGAATTTATTCCACAGGAAGCTTGAAGCAAGCGCCGCGAGGAACGCGGCGGCCTTCGATGCCACGGCGTAAAAGCCGACGGTAACGCCGGCCACGGCGAGGAGTAAATTCAGGGCTCCGAGATCAATGAGAAAATTCAATCCGCCGACGAGCCCGAACTTTGCGAGCTGGTAGAAGCCGAACCGGTATTGTCCAAGCCATGCGCCGCCGCTGATGACCGCGAGCGTGAAGAGCGGGAAGGTGAACGGCAGCCAGGGGAGGAGGCGCGCGAAGCCGGAGGGCAAATCGAGATTCCGGCCGACAGCGAACATGAGGAGCGCGGCGACTTCGCCGATGACCAAACTGATGATTACGTCGGTACGTTTCAAGGTTGGCATAGTATGACCAGTATACCTCATCACAAATATCGTAAAAATTCTGCCTGCCTTTCGTACTGGCAATGGCCTATACTGAAAGGTATGATCGCCTTTTCTCGGCATCGACGGGCTATCCTTCTCCTTGGCATTCTGGCGCTCGCGGCATTCTTTCGTTTCTATCTTCTCACCGCAATCCCGCCCGGCCTTTACCCCGATGAGGCCGCCAACGGCAATAACGCCCTGGAGGCGCTCCGCACCGGCGACTTTAAAGTATTTTATCCCGAGAATAACGGCCGCGAGGGGCTATTCATCAACCTCCAAGCGCTCGCCGTAGCGCTTCTTGGGGCCGAGCCATGGGTACTTCGGTCGGTCTCCGCGCTCTTCGGCACGCTCACCATACTCGGCATTTACCTCGCAAGCCGCGAGCTCTTCCCTAGCCGCGACGGGATTGCGCTCCTCGCAGCGTTCTTTTCGGCAACATCTTTCTGGCACATCAATTTTTCGCGCATCGGCTTTCGCGCCATCCTGCTGCCGTTCTTTGCAGCGTTTGCCCTTTACTGGCTGCTGAAAGCTATCCGCACTGGTAAAATATCAAGCGCCATTGCCGCAGGCATAGCTACCGGGCTCGGCTTCCATACATATATAGGGTTCCGCTTCATGCCTTTTGTCCTGGCCATTCCGATTGTTTTCGGTCTCATGGCTTGGCGCCGCGGCCGCATGGAACACTGCGCGCCTTGCAGTATCGCGCTCTTTCTCTTTGCAGCATTCATAGCCGCGCTGCCTTTAGGATTTTATTTCATCCAGAATCCAGCCGATTTTGCCGGGCGCTCAGGGCAGGTATCCATTTTTTCATCTGATTCGCCGCTTGCTGAATTCATAAGATCAAACCTGCTCACTGCCGGCATGTTTTTTACCCGCGGCGACTGTAATCCGCGCCATAATCTTGCCTGCCAGCCGCAGCTCTTTTGGTCCATTGGGGTAATCTTTCTTATCGGACTTATCCTATCCATCCGCCAAGCGGCAAGAAATCGTAAAGCCGAAACTGGAAATACAACGCTCCTCGCCTGGCTTTTCTTCATGGCGCTCCCGGCCACCCTGACGCGGGAAGGCCTGCCTCACGCGCTCCGCGCCATCGGCATGATTCCGCCGGTCATGATGATCGCCGCCGTGGGCGGCCTATGGCTGTGGCGGAAATTGAACGCCTATTTCAACGGCGCGCTTCTAAACCCAAAATACGCCGCCTACCACGGCCAGCTGAAACGCATTAAAAAGGAGCTGGCTGTTGCGGCCCTGCTCTTCCTCCTCTGGATTCCCATAACCGCCTACCGCGACTATTTCGTACGCTTTGCCTATGCGCCCCAAACGGCCGATGCCTTTTCCGCCGACCTTCTTCAGGCCGGGCGCTACCTCGCGTCATTGCCGGACGGCGTGCAAAAATTCGTCATCGTCAATCTTAGCGGCGAGGACATCCGCGGCCTGCCCGCTCCGGCCCAGACCGTGATGTTCGCCTCGGATTCTTTTGATCCGGAGCGGCGCCGGCAAAAACAAATTTCATACCTTCTACGGCCGGAAGATATCGCGATTGACGGCACCACAAGGACTGCTATTATCCCCTTGAATCCAAAAGACCAAGACCTTGTCCAGATTGTCCGCAAGCGCTTTCCGATGCTGCGGGAAAAGCTCATTGGTAACACTCTGGTCTTTAAAAACTAGGACAGAAGGGAGGCGATAAAAGTGGGCGAAAAAGGCTTCGGCTTGCCGCCGGATACGCTGCGGCTGGTTCAAGACCGCATAGAGGGGCTTGAGGGGCGCATGCTGCGGGAGGTCAACGCGCTCTACCAGTGTAAGCACGGACTCCTGGCCGACCGGTGCGGTGACTGCAGAGGTATGACGGCGCTCGGCGTCCATGCCGACGTCTTGACGGAAATGCTGAAACGGCGCGGCCATCTCTTAATTGAGCTTGACGCCGAAATCCGGGGAGCCCGGAGCATGGTTCGCCATCAGCGACCGCTTAAGACCGCCATTGGGGTCGGCATCGGGGTCTCGTTCTTCCTTGCCTTTGCCGGCTGGAAAAGCGGAAAACTGCTGCTGCGCCTTATCAACCGCGCCGCCCCCCAGGAAAGTTAGACGGGTCCGGGATATTCCCGCGCCCGTTTTTCATAGCCGCGCATCCGCTATACTTGAGAATATGACCATTCGCCCCCCCTACGCCGTACCGGCACTGCTCCTCGGCATCATGTTCGTCCTGATGCTGTCATCATCCTGGAATGACTCGGCCACCATGGATGAGCTCGCCCACGTGCCGGCCGGCTATGCCTATGCCTTCCTACAGGACTACCGCCTCAACCCCGAGCACCCGCCGCTCATTAAAATGCTCGCTGCCCTGCCGCTTATTTTTACTGATATCCGTTTTCCCACGGATACGAAAAGCTGGGCCGAAGACATAAACGGCCAATGGGACCAAGGACGGATATTCCTATACGAATCAGAGAATGACGCCGATAATATTTTACGGCTCACGCGCCTGCCCGCGATGCTCCTGGCCGTACTCTTGGGCTGGCTCCTCTGGGTCTGGGTACGCCGCCGCTTTGATGCCCGCGTTGCGAATGTAGCCCTCTTTTTTTACGCCTTCTCGCCGACGTTCCTCGCGCATTCGCGCTATGTCACGACCGACCTTGCCGCGGCATTCGGTTTTTTCATCGGCATCATTTCGTTCCTTGAATTCCTGAAGGCGCCGTCGCAAAAACGCATCATAATTGCGGGGCTCGGACTGGGAATGGCCCTGCTCCTGAAGTTCTCCCTTATCCTCTTCTTACCCGTCTATGCCATCCTTCTTTTAGCCTGGGCCGCATCGCGCACAAACAGCCCGTGGCCGGAGCGCATCCGTCTACTCATCGCCCTGCTGGCTAAAGTCATTGTCATCGCCGCCGTCGCTATCGCGCTGGTCTGGCTTGTCTATGCCTACGCGACATGGAATTATCCTGCCGAGCGCCAGTACCGCGACGCCGAGTTCCTGCTCTCCTCCTACGGCTTCGGGCCGGCCGTTGATTTTACGCTTGGGCTGATTGAAAACCGCCTGACGCGTCCGCTCGGCCAGTATCTCCTGGGCCTCTTAATGGTCATTCAGCGCTCCTCGGGCGGCAACACCCAATACTTCCTGGGCAGCGTATCTGCCGCGGGCGACATCGGCTACTTCCCGATCCTCTACCTGCTCAAGGAGTCCGCCGCCCTCCATATCCTGTCGTTCATTGCGCTCTGGTTCGCGATCCGGCGCATCCTGCGAGCGTCCCAAAAATCTCCGGCTGCGGTGTTGGGCTGGATGCACGGCCATTTCCCGCAGTTTGCCGCCGCGAGCTTCATCACGGTCTACTGGGCTTCAAGCCTGTCATCACCCCTCAATATCGGCGTGCGCCACGTGCTTCCGACATTCCCCTTCATCTACCTGCTGGTGGCCAAGGGAATAACGGATTGGCTCCGCTCCTGGCCGCGCGACCCCATCCGGACATGGCGGGACTGGATGGGCCGGTTATACCAAATCACCGTCGCCTCGCTGCCCCGCTACGTCCTGACTGCCATCCTCCTTGTCTGGCTCGCCGCCAGCACGATTGCGGCCTACCCGTACTACCTTTCGTATTACAACTTTATCGCCCCGTTAGTTGTCCGCACCGTTGGTGCGGCAGCTCCAACGGAACGTCGGAGCTTGCCGCTAACGGGGCAGGGCGGCACGATGGAGGGCTATCGCGTCGCGGTTGATTCCAATTATGATTGGGGACAGGATTTGAAGCGGCTGGTCTCATATACCGAGGCCAACGGCATCAAAAAAATGCGCATGGATTACTTCGGCGGCGGCAGTCCGTCCTACTACCTCGGCGAAAAATTTGAACCCTGGTGGTCGGCCAAGGGCTATCCGCCGGGCGGCGGCTGGTTCGCGGTTTCGGCTACCTTCCAAATGGGCGCCTACGGCACGCCGGTAAAGGGGTTTTTGCGGCGACCGGAGGATTCCTATGAATGGCTGAAGCCATTCCGGCCGGTGGCCCGGGCCGGCACGTCCATCTTTATTTATCGCCTGCCCGAAGAGCCGCCGCCGGGCTTATAGAGACCCACGGCCTCCCCGCGCTTCGCTGAAGCTCCGGCGAGGCGAGCCGCCCGCGGTGCTCTGCAAGAGATTATAGAAAACCGCCGGCTCGCGCCGGCGGTTTTCTGCCAGAGAATATAAATCAAGCGTCTATTTTGATCACGTTTCTACCTAATTACCATCAATTTTATACACAAAACTTTGTATATCCAAATATAAGCGATCGCTTATATTTGGACAGAATGTTTGGACGGCTATACCAAGAGATCAAAATGCCGGCGCATCTTACCTTCGGCACTATCAATGGATAAAGTCTCAAGATAATGTACCCAATGCGAAATTCCCAAGAAACCGCATACAAAATCAATCTCATCTCGGCAATCAAACGGATAAACCCATACGCTACGTTGGAGTTGTTGGAATCCAAGGTCTGCGAGCTTCCTGCGGAGCGTCTCCCGTTCGCGTTTATACTTTTCAGGAATATCAAAAATAGCTAGCCGCCATTTCCCATCCCACCGTTTCGGCGGCGAGAGCTGGAGCGCATCAAATTCAAATTCCTGCAGGCGCTGTTTCCCAAGCTCGGTGATTTCAATATAGGTGCGCTTACCTTTCTCGACGAACTGAACCAACCGCCGTTTCCGCAGCCGTTCCAAGGCCTGCTTCACTTTAGCCCGCCGCCACTCGCGCTCAGTTTGAAAATCAGCTCTCTTAAGAAACGGATGGAGCGCAATGCCAATGTTTGGCGCCACGAGCACGGCTGCAAGTATGGCACCGGCGCCAAACAGCCGGAGAAGATCACTGGCTAATGAGTGCTTATGTATTCTCCTTCCCATGCCGTAAAACTCATTCTATCTCAAATATTTCCAAATATAAGCGATCGCTTCTATTTGGATTTTTTTATCTATTTACTCATCTTACTACTCATCTTACTCACCTGCTCCCGCTGAAAATCTATGCTCTTACCGAAACTTATAGAAAACTTTCGCACCGAAACGGAGATCCACGTATTCAAGCTCGGCCCGCCGGGCGCCGATATCCTTTTCCAGCACCGTTTTCAGCACGCCCAACCACTCGCTGATGGGGCGAGAGGGCGTTATGCGGAGGCTAAAGCCCTCGGCAAGATCAAGCCGGACCTCATCGGGCGTTGTCGTAGAAAAAGAAAACGAGAGCGCATATCCGTTAAGAGATTCAAGCTCGGTTTTAGCCTGATTGAAAAATTCAAGCATTGCCGGCGGCACGGCTATTTCGCCCGGCTTGACGACTGAAGAACCGTAGATAACCGGCAGAAGCCAGCCGTTATATCGCAAAAGCTCCTCGTAAGCCGTGCCGCCGGCATCCAGATAAGCACAGGGAGCGGCCGGAGCGGATAACGCGGGCCGCATGCAATACACGCCCCATAGTTTACGGCCGGAGGCGCTGATGCGAAGGCCGTGCGGAAATATTTTATCCGCATTTACGGCGGCCAGTTCCGGAAACTTCACGCGGATATTTTCTTCGGTGCGGCCGGCCGAAACCGCAAAATAGTTATTTTTTGGAACAAGGGACCACCATCGCCCGGCAATGGAGACCTCAATCGCCTGCCGTATTTCCTCTTTCGGGATGTTATCAGCGCCGGCGACTTCTATGTTATTAACGGCAAGCGCGGAAAGACCGGAAACATACCAAAGAGCCGCCGCGAGCGCGAAAAAAGCCGCAACCGCGGCCAATGCCAAAACCCTGCGGCTATTTGCGGGCCGCGTTGTTTTGGTTTTGACGGGGTATATTATGCGGCTTTCGCGGAACATGCGTTCAGCCGCATATTAGCATATAAAATCAGGCAATAAAATGGCCCTCTTGACAAGGTTGACGGCGTTTGGTAAGATACTAATATTCGATGTACTGGCAAGTACCTTCAACCGCAGGCAAACAGGCGCAGGTGCGCTTGAATGCTTAGCGGCCGAGCCCAGCGGGACTGGGTAAGGAGGCAAAAGAGCATGAAGAGTCCGCCCTTCGCCCCCGCCATGGGGGCTTACAACAAGATGAACAAGATGAAGGACCTGGCGGCGCCGGCGGCCGACGTCTAGGCCGGCCCGGGCGGCGCCCCGCGGCCGAACGCAATTCGCCCGCGGGGTCCTGCCGTAGTACTCCGCCCCTCCAAGCGCCTGGTGGCGCAGGGGCGGGGTCGCGCCGCAGAGCGGCGGCAACCTCCATGGCCAGCCGGATAGGATGTGTGGGCTAGGCCGATAGAGGTTTTCTTCGGGGTCCGCCGCTCGCAGCGCTCTTCTTCAAGGAAGTCGTAAGGAAGTCGTTTCGCTCCTCTTCGCCGGCCCCTTGCGCGCAGGATCGGCAGGCCCGCCGCTGAAGCCCCGAGCTTCACTGGGGCAAACCATCTAAGGCGGGCCAGCCGCCGGAATCCAAGGCACTCGGTGCCAAGGGTTCCGGCGGCTATTCTTTTATGGATAACTACATCAGCATGGGGCCGTTTTTAATTCTACCTCGGTCCGCATGCCTACTACGCGCATATGATTGACATATGATGATAATCCTGCTACTGATGGAAAGAAATCCGTGGCAGGCGGCAGAAAGAAGGTGAGGATGCATGCGTTGTCCAGTATGCGGCGAACGGATAAACGGCGATGCTGCTACCTGCACGCATCATTACTGGCGTGAACCTAACTGGGCGGAGGGCAACCGCATCCGGTGCAACTGCCTTCACCGCGGCGAAAACCCGGAACGGCTCCCCGGCGCCTCGCTATTTCCAAGACTTATCTTGGCACTTGGTGAGGCCGGACTTCCTCAAGTTATCGTGGACGATACGTACGACGGTACCGTCCTCCTCATCGGGACAGTGGATTCGGCAGAAAAGAAAGCACTGGCTGAAAAAATCGCCCAATCCGTCTACCCCGCTCGGGAAATAGACTCTCGGCTCGAGTCCGCCGAAGACGAAAAGACCGAACAGCGGCGCCCGGGATAGAAGCTATCCTGGGCGTTTTTCTCATCTTTTTATCTCCTTAATGCCGTGCATGTACGGCCAAAGCGCCTCGGGCACGGCCACCGAACCGTCGGCTTGCTGGTAGTTCTCCAGAATGGCGATGAGCGTGCGGCCGATGGCAAAGGCCGTGCCGTTCACGGTGTGCACGAAATCGGTCTTGCCGTCCTCCGCACGGAACTTCGTGCCGAGCCGCCGCGCCTGGAAGTCGGTGGAGTTTGCAGTTGAGTGCGTCTCGCGGTAGATGCCGCCCGAGGAACCGGGCAGCCAGGTCTCGATGTCATACTGCTTGACGCCGTCCCACACCGTATCCCCGGTGCAGTTGAGTACCACGCGATACGGCAACCCAAGTTCTTGCATCAAGCCCTCCTGGACAGCGAGGAAAAAATCATGCTCGGCAAAGGAGTGCTCGGGATGGCTGAAGGAAAACATTTCGAGCTTGTCAAACTGGTGCACGCGCATGATGCCACGCGTATCCTTGCCGTAGGAGCCAGCCTCGCGCCGGAACGACGCGGAGAACGCGATGTGGCGGTGCGGCAGGTTTTGGCCGTCGAACACCTCGCCCATGTGGAGCGGTCCGGTGGAATGCTCCGCGCTCCCGACGAGGTAGAGATCGTCCTTGGGCAGGTAGTAGCGCTCTTCCTCCTGCCCGGGGTCAAGCTTGCCCATGGCGCGAAAGGCCTCGGGCCGCACCAGCACCGGCGGGACAAGGGGAATAAAGGGTCTGACCGGAACATCAAGACCGGCATTTTTTATGACGCTCCGGAGCCAGGCGGCATCCGACAACCGGCCAAAAACTAACTGCACTATGGCAAACTCCAAAAGCGGCGCCTCGTGCTTGAGATACCCGAAGCGCGAGCCCGAAACCTTGGCCGCGCGGACGGTATCAATGAGGTCAAGCGCCTCGCCGAGCTCAATATAGTCTTTGGGTTTGAAAACAAGGCGCGGCTTCTCCCCGACCTCGCGGAGAACTTTATTATGGTGCTCGTCCGGGCCGACCGGCACGTCTTCGGCCGGCAGGTTCGGCATTTGGTACATCAAGCCCGCGAATTCCTCTTCAACGGCCTTTAATTCAAACTCAAGATCGCCGAGTCTTGCCTTCAGCGTCTGCATTTCCGAGATTTTTACTTCCCGTTCCCCGCCGGCGAGACGCGCTATTTCCTCGGATACGGCATTCTGCCGGGCGCGGAGGCCGTCCACTTCCTGGATCTTGGCCCGCCGCTTCTCATCAATCTCAAGGAGATGGGCCACGTCAAAACCGACGCCGCGCTTGGCCAAACCCTCACGAATCTTATCGGGATACTCGCGGATGAATTTGATGTCCAACATGGTGAAATTGATGAAACTGGTAAATCGTTCACGCTCCATTCACTTGATGAAAATGCAACGATTTCACCAAGCGAAGCGACTCATCATTTTCAACGCCTTGATCGCTTATTTCGGCCTCAGCGTCGGAAACAGCACCACCTCCCTTATGTTCCGGGCATCAGTAAGCAACATGACCAGGCGGTCAATGCCGATGCCCGCCCCGGCCGCCGGCGGCATGCCGTATTCCAGCGCTTCAATAAAGGCCTCGTCCTTGGGATGGATGTCCTCGTCGCTCTCGGGCCGCCACTCACGATGGCGCTCCTCAAACCGCGCTCTCTGGTCGCGGGGATCGTTCAACTCGCTATAGGCGTTGACGAGTTCAAGGCCGCCGGCAATGAGCTGCAGCCGCCGCACGCTTTTGGCCCCGGGGGCCGTGCGCTTGGCCAGCGGCGATATGTCAAGGGGGTGGTGGATGACGAAGGTTGGCTGCACGAGGTGAGGCCGGCAGATCTTTTTAAAAATTTCGTCGGCGGCCTTGCCCTTGGACGCGCCAGCCGGAACTTCAATGCCAAATTGGCGCGCCCGCTGCCTTAACGATTCCGGAGTTTCGGCCTCGTAATCCACAATAAGGGCATAGCGCTTGAGGACCTCGGTGAACGCCAGGCGGCTGAATTTTTTGCCGAAGGCAACGCTCTTGCCGTCAAAAACAACCTTGCCGCCCTTTACCCCGGCCTGCTTCAATATGTTAACCATCAAGCGCTCCACGCAGGCCATCATGTCCTCCTCATCCCAGTAAGCGGCATACCACTCGATAGTGGTGAACTCGGGAGTATGGGTCGCATCAATGCCCTCGTTCCGGAAGGACTTGCCGAGCTCATAGACTTTTTCAAACCCGCCGACGAGCAGCTCCTTTAAATAGAGCTCCGGCGCCACGCGCAGGTAAAGGTCAATGCCAAGGGCGTTATGGCGGGTTTTGAAGGGCTTGGCCAGCGCCCCGCCCGGCAGATGCTGCAGCACGGGCGTTTCCACCTCCAGGAACCCCTCGCCATCAAAGAAGGCGCGGATGGCGCGAATAACGGCCGTACGATGCCTGAAGCGGTCGCGTACCTCCGGATTCATCAGGAGGTCTAGGTAGCGCTTGCGGAAACGCTCCTCCACGTCCTTCAGGCCGTGCCACTTCTCCGGCAGAGGCCGGAGCGATTTGGCAATGATGCGCCACGACGACACCTTAAGCGTCGGCTCGCCGCGCTTGGTCTTGAATGGCGCACCGGCGACTTCAAGAAAATCACCGATGTCTATGACCGCCAGCGCCGCATCATAAGCTTCACCGAGTTCGTTCCGGTCAAAGGCCAACTGTATCGTACCCGAAGCGTCTTCAAGGTCGCCGAACGTGACGCCGCCGTGCTCGCGCATTGCGTGGAGGCGGCCGACGATGTTGACGGCGCGCTTGGATTTCAGGAAAGCCGCGAAGCGGCGCACGGCATCGCCAACCAAAAAATTTCTCCGGACCGATGCCGGATAGGAATCGCCGCCTGCGGCCTCATAGCGCTCGAGCTTCGCCAGTCGGTCGGAACGAATGTCTCCGAGAGCCATAGCGGCAGTATACTATGCCGCCCCGGCAAGGGAAAACGCCCCAAAAGGGCGTTAGTGCTGGCGCGAGCGTTATCTTCACCCCGTTACAACCCGGACGCCCCGTCCTTCAGGCCCCGTTAGAAGCAAGACGCCGCAGGCGTCTGCCGCGCCTCTGGTGCGGACCTCTAACGGGGCCTTCAGGCCGGGTTGTAACGGGGTTCACGCCTCACATTATCTTCCGTATGCGGTAGGTATCCGTGCCGGCCGGCGTCTTAATAGCCACACTCTCCCCAGCGCTCCGGCCGAGGAAGGCCCGGCCCGTGGGCGACTCGTTCGAAATCTTCCCCAGGAGCGGATCGGCTTCCTCGGAACCGACGATGGTGAACGTTTCCCGGCCGTGGTCGGACTCAACTTCAATGCTGGAGCCGACCTGAACCGTGGACGTATGCGCCGGTTTGGCAATGACCACAACGTCACGCAATATCTCCTCAAGCTCGGCGATGTTCGCTTCGTTCAGCGACTGCGCCTCCTTAGCCTCCTGGTACTCGGCGTTCTCCGAAAGATCGCCCAAGGCCTTGGCGGCTTCAAGCCGGGCGGCAATTTCCCGGCGGCGAATGGTCTTTAACCCCTCCAGCTCCCGCTTCAGCTTTTCCAACCCTTCGGCGCTGATGTATTCAGCCATAGCAAAAAATGAAAAATGTAAAAATCAAAGTGCAAACGTACGGACAAAAATAGGCCCCTGTCAACGGCAGGTTCCGGATTTTTTTATCTGGCCTCCTGAACTTCGCATGCTGCTTGCGGGTTTCATGAGTATAGGGGCTGCCACCCCATTGTCAACTGTTAATTCCTAACGGCCGTAAAGTAGTGGTACAGCACCTCGCGGGCGATGGGCACGGCATCGGTGGAGCCGCCCGTCCCCTCTTCCACGAGGACGGTAACGACGATTTCAGGATTATCGTAGGGCGCAAAGCCGGTGAACCAGCCGTGGTTCCGGCCGTAGACGCCGGTTTGAGCCGTGCCGGTTTTCCCGGCGACCAGGAAGGGCAGTCCGGCGAGCCCGACGGCCGAACCCTCCGTGACCGCAAGGCGCATGCCATCCCGCACGACGTCGAGCGACTCGGAACCCGCAATGTCCGTACGGAGTGCAACCGGAGGAAAGGTTTCGACGGCTTGGCGCTCATTGTCCACAACCGCCCGCGCCAGGCGCGGTTTCCAGAGCGTGCCGCCGTTGGCAACGGCCGCCGTGGCCGCGGCCAGCTGCAGCGGCGTCACCTGGAGGTCGCCCTGTCCAATCGAGGTGATATAGGTATCACCGATGCGCCAGACCGGATCGGTCGGCCGGATGGTTTTCTTCTTCTCGGGATCAGGGATGAGGCCGGCATACTCCCCGGGCAGATCAATGCCGAGCGAACTGCCCCAGCCGAAGCGCTCCAGCCACGCCTTGATGCGCTCAATGCCTAGCCCGGGGATGCCGCCGTGGCCCCCGCCGATGGTGTAGAAGTAGACGTTCGCGGACATGGCGATGGCGCGGCGCATGTCCACCCAGCCGAGTGCCCGCCAATCCTTGAAGATGGTGGGCTTGGCCGGGTCATAGGGGTTGGGAACGGAAATGTAGCCGGGGTCATAAATCTGCCTGGCCGGATCAATGAGCTTTGCCTCCAGGGCCGCGGTGGCGAGGAACGGTTTTATCGTCGAGGCCGAGGGGTAGCCGCCGGAGATGGCGCGGTTGAAAAAGGGCTTGGCCGAATCGTTGAGCAGGCCCAAGAGCTCACGGCTAGAGATGCCGCGTCCTAGGAGGTTGGCATCATAGCCGGGGTAGGAGGCCAGCGCCCGCACCGCGCCGTCCCGCGGGTCGAGCGCGACGAGGGCGCCGGCCCGCTTGCCGAGCGCACGGATATGACGGCCCAAGGTCTCGGCCGCGAAGCGCTGCAGTTCGGCGTCAATCTCAAGGACCACGTCGCGGCCCGGCTCGGCCTTTTCGATGAAACGCTCCCGCAGGGACTCGCCGGCCGCATTCACCTCTATAAGCTTCTCACCCGCCCGGCCCCGAATGGCATCCTGGTAGGCGAGCTCCAGGCCGTCCTTGCCTACAATATCGGCAGGGGTGGTGCCAGAAAGCCGCACAAGATCCTCGCGGCTCGGCCGGCCGACATAGCCCAGAAGGTGGCTGGCCGCACTGCCGAGAAGGTAGTTCCGGCGCCCGGCCTCGCGGACCGAAACGCCGGGAAAATCTGCGGGCCGGGCCTGCAGTTCCAGCACCGCCGGGCGGAGCTCACCCGTGGCGATGAATACCTCGGCCGGCCAATCGGAACGGCGGTAGGGCTCTCTATCCGCCCGAGCGGCATCGTTCGCCTCGGCGATATCGGCAACGCTCTTTCCCGTGAGGCGCGCCAGTGCCGAGAGCACCCGGTTAAATTCCCCATCATCAGCCGCGGCCGCAGGCTTGAAAGTGATGTCAAACGTTGGGCTGTTCTCCACGAGCTTCTGGAATTGGCGATCGTAAAAAATGCCGCGCGGCGGCGCAATCAGGATGGGGTAGGTGCGGTTGTCCTGGGCTTGGCTGAAAAAGGACTGGCCGCGGAGGATGGCCAGGTCAAAAATCCGGCCGACAAACACGGCCAGGCCCAGAGCGACGAGCGCGCCGAAAGCCAGAAGCGAGGAGTACGCTATCGGCCGTTCTATCCGCCCTTCGTGCATTTCCTGGCGAAAGCCATGGATGTTCGCCGCATCCATGAAGATCTCCTCGGGATTAATTTCGGCGCGCTCCCGCTCCCGGAACATATTTCTACGGAACAGACGCATAGGCAGTGCTGGTCAGAGATGCATGAGGCGCCCGGCCCGATAACGGCGCACGCGGCGGATTTCAAACCAGACGAAGAGCATGAACCAGCCGGCCGCGAACGAAATTTCGCGAAGATATGAAACACTGGCGATATCGGAGACGGAGAGCGGAACCGCCGCAGCACCGAACACTGAATCGGCAACATGTGCGCCAACAAACTGGAGGAGCGGTTGGAGGATGAGCCCGCAGGCCACCGCGCCGATGCGGTCAAGCGGCTCCTCCCACTGGGTGAGCGCTCTAAACGCCTGCATGGAAAAAAACGTGCCGATGGCCACAAGGGTATGAATGCCCCCGCCGGCCACGACATCAAGGGCCAGGCCAGCCGCGGCGGCAAACCCGAACCCGGGCCAGAACCGCTGGCTCGCGATGCCGGGGATGAGAACGGCAAGCGTCAATGACGGCGCCAATGCTCCGAAAAACTGCGGTAACACTGCCATTTCAAGGAGCAGTGCAGCGAGGAACACGCCGAACCACGCAAAGAATCTCATGGGGCCAGGAGCACGATTACATCCGGATCGGCGGGATCAAAGAGGTGCGTGGCGCGCACGATCTTAAAGACCTCCGGCTCGTCCTGGTGCGCCTCGCGGATCTCACCCAAAACTAGCGGCCGGCCGCCGGTGACGCGCGGCGAGGCGAACACGAGATCACCGACGCCCACAGGGGCGTCGTTCGGCACGAGCTCTACGGCGAGCTCGCGGGCGTTGGCGCCCCGCGCAATGGCGCGGAGGTTGGCCGTGGGAATGGAAACGTCCATGCTCCGCGAGAAGCTGGAAAATAGGATGACGCGGCTTGAGTGCGCATCCACCGCTACCACGGTGCCGCCAAGCACGCGATCGCGGTTCACCACGATATCACCGATGCCGATGCCGTCGGCGGTGCCGCTGTTAAGCCGGATGTATTCGTCTCGCCCCTCGCGCAAAAAAGCGATGGCCCTGGCGGGAATGGCTCCCGCTTCACCCTCCCGGCGCAGTGCCAATGCGGCACGGAGTATTTCGTTCTCTTCGCGGACAGCTTCAAGCGCGGCCAGGCGCGCTAGAAGCCGTCCCCGTTCCTCCTCCAGCGCCCGCATGCGACCGCCCGAAAACTTCCCGAGCCAGTCCCGCACCCCCGCACCCCCGCGGCCGGCAATTACGAGGAGCGGTGATGCGACCCGGAACGTGGCCGCACGCGCTCGGCCGGCCGCTCCGGCCGTGCCGAAAAAAACGAACAGGGCTGATACGGCCGCGATAAAAAGCGTTTTGCCCAACCTGCCGCGCACTGACATATCTTATCTTATACTGTGGGCGCCTTCTGGTACTCCGCACTGACAAGCACCTCGGTCAGGCCATCCAAATCCTCCAGGATGGCGCCCGTGCCGCGCACCACCGCTGTCAGCGGATCCTCGGCCAACTCCACCGGTATCCGGGTCTCCTCGGCAATGACCTGGTCAAGCCCGCGCAGCAGCGATCCGCCGCCGACGAGCACGATGCCGCGGTGCATGATGTCGGCCACCAGTTCAGGCGGCGTGGCCTCAATGGTGGATTTGATGGCGGCGATGAGCGCGGAAAGGGAATGTTTCATGGCCCGCCGGATTTCCGCATCATCCACGACCACCTCCTTCGGCAGGCCGGTTACAAGATCGCGGCCGCGCATGGTGGCCTCCATTGGCTCATCAAGCTCGCAAGCCGAGCCGATGGCAATTTTCAAATCCTCAGCCGTCCGCTCGCCGAGGAGCAGCTTGTACTCATCGCGTGCGAAGCGGATGATGTCCTCATTAAGCCGGTCGCCGGCAATGCGTAAATTTTTGGAAACGACGATACCGCCTAGCGAAATGACCGCGATGTCCGCGGTGCCGCCGCCGATGTCCACGATCATGGACCCAACCGCATCCTGCACCGGCAAGCGCACGCCGATGGCCGCCGCCATCGGCTCCTCAACTAGAAAGACCTCGCGCGCGCCGGCGTTTTTCACCGCGTCCTCCACGGCCCGCCGCTCCACCTCGGTAACCTCCGAGGGAATGCCGATGACGACGCGCGGCCGCGGCATAACGCTCATCGAGCCGTTGTGAACCTTCTGTATGAAATAGCGGAGCATCTCCTCGGTCACCTCGAAATCCGAGATGATGCCTTCCACCAGCGGCCGGATGGCGGAAATATGGCCGGGCGTGCGGCCGACCATTTTTTTGGCCTCCTGCCCGATGGCCACCACCTGCCCGGTCTTCTGGTTCACGGCCACGACCGAGGGCTCATTGATGACAATGCCGCGGCCGCGCACGTAGACTAGGGAATTCGCCGTCCCCAGATCAATGCCGATATCTTTCGAAAAGAGACCAAAAAATTTATTCAGCATGAATGGAATTGAGATTGATGCCGATGCCTGCCCCGTACCGAACCGAAGGTTCCGGTGCGGAGTCTTTGAAAAATAGTCCGAAGAGTTTGTTCAACATGGCATGGTGAATATCTCAAATAGGTGCCCCAGACCGCCAAGAGTATATTTAGCTATAGCACCAGCACTCCAGAAAAACAACCCCATGCCGGGCCAATATTCGAAAGCCTTCGGAGGATAGTATGGACCTCCAGAAACCCGCCTACGACCGCTACGGAGAACCAACCCGCGAAAAACGGACACCACCCGAAAGGAGGCCGAAAGATGCAGGGAACCACGACACTCTCCTTCGTTAAGCGGGGCGTCAGAGTCCAGCCGGCAAGCGTGCCGGGCCGCCGCCGCACGGTCTTCCGCGCCGCCTCTCTTTTCCTAAACGCCGCCGGCCTTATCCTCGCCGCGATCCTCCTCGCGAAGGAGCATAATCTTCGCAGTTCGCTCGCGAGCGCCGACATGGCGATGCTGGCTTTCTTCTCCATCGCCGTCACCGCCTTCACGGTTCACCTCGGCGCAATGCTCATCGCTCCCGGATCAGGCGGCCGCCTCGGGACCGAACTTTCCTATTGCGGCTGGAACATCATCTGCGGCGCCGGTCTCGGACTCGCGGCGGGACTCTTCATCCGGGACCCTCACGCCTTCATCGTCATGTTCAGCGTAGGAGGACAGGCAACCGCGGTCTATTACTTTACCGCCTTCTTCGCGGTAAGCGTCGTCGTGCTGGCCGGAGCCATGTTTCTTTATATCCGGCGCGCCTTCATCCACGCCCTCATCCGCTTCCGGAATTGCCGGAGCGCACCAGCCGGTTGACTCACAGTCAATCCGGCTTTTTTGATCTCCTAATGAGTTTTTCCGCTTCCTTAACCGACACGGTTTTAGCCCGCGCCTCGCTTCGCCGCTTTACCTCCACACCGCGCTCGCGAAGCGTGCGCTCCGACACCACCACGCGCCACGGGATGCCGATGAGGTCGGCATCAGCGAATTTTTCACCGGCAGATTTGTCATCGCGATCATCGTAGAGCGTTTCCACGTCCGCGGCGAGTAACTTCTTGTAGAGCGCCTCGGCGGCACCTTTCACTTTTCCCTTTTCACTTTTAACCTCAACGAGGTGCACCCAGTAGGGCGCAACAGCCTCGGGCCAGATGATGCCGCGCTCATCGTGCGACACCTCTACAATGGTCGCCATGAGCCGGCCCGGGCCAATGCCGTAAGAGCCCATGATAACCGGGTGCCTCATCCCCTGCTCGTCGGCGTAGGTGAGACCGAAGGCAACCGAAAACTTCGTCCCGAGCTTGAAGATGTTGCCTATTTCTATGGATTTGCCGGCCCCGATCTCGCCTTTCGCGCACTTGGGACATTTCGTGCCGATACGCATGGTCGTGATCTCCTGATTTTGGGCGTAGCGGCAGCGCTCGCAGTAGAGGATATGGTCCTCACCGGCCTCGGAAAGCACTTGGTACTCGTGCGTGAACTGTTTGGTAAACGTTCCTCCGGATGCCTCGGTCACGAAAAATTTCAGGCCGAGGCGCCTGAAAATTTTCTGGTAGGCCCGGTCGGCTTTGGCGTAGAAGCGGTCAAGATCGCGCTCATCGCGGTGAAAACTATAGAGATCTTTCATCAAAAACTCGCGGCCGCGTATCAGGCCGGATTTGGCCCGCGGCTCGTCGCGAAATTTCGTCTGGATCTGATATACGAAAAGCGGCAGGTCCTTGTAGGAAAAAATTGAACGCGTTGCTATCTCGGCCATGGGCTCCTCATGCGTGGCCGCCAGTCCGACCTCGCGGCCGGAATGATCCTTGAACTGGTACATGATCTCGGAGAGCGTCTCCCAGCGGCCGGATCTCATCCAACGATCCTTAGGCTGGAGCGCGGTCAAGAGGAGTTCCTGCCCGCCGATGGCATTCATCTCCTCCCGAATAACCTTATTTATCTTTTCAAGAACGCGGTATCCCAGGGGCAAATAGTCGTATGCCCCGGCCATGGTCTTATACACAAAACCGCCCCGCTCCAGCAGGCGGGCATTTATGGAAACTTCATCCTTGGGATCCTCGCGAAACGTTTTTCCGAATAAACTCGACTGGCGCATACTAAAATATCTAAATAGCTATAGGTTCGCCGCAACCCGCCGCACGTGCTCAATAAGGGTCGCAGTATAACCGGCCTCGTTGTCGTACCAGGAGAATACCTGCACCAGATCTCCGCCCGTAACTTTCGTTAGCGCGGCGTCTAGTATGGCGCCATAGGGCTCGCCGATGATGTCGGTGGATACGATCGGCTCGTGCGTAACCTTAAATATTTTCGACCAGCGCGGATCTTTCGATGCCTGCTCGAAGATGGCGTTCACATTCGCTGCCGTCGTCTGCTGCTCGAGGAGGGCTGTTACGACCGAGAGCGATCCGGTGATGGTCGGCACGCGGATGGCCACGGCATTGAACCTGTCCTCAAGCGCGGGGATGGCCTGGATCACGGCTTCGGCCGCGCCGGTGGTGGAAGGCACGATGTTCACGGCCGCGGCCCGGCCTCGGCGCGGGTCTTTACCGTCGGGACCATCCACGAGTTTCTGGCTCGCGGTGTAACCGTGGGCCGTGATCATGCCGGCTTTCTTGATGCCGAGGCGCTCGAGGAGTATCTGGAGCACCGGGGCCACGGAGTTCGTGGTGCAGGAGGCATTGCAGGTGAGCGGCCCGGATTCGGCGAACCTGTCATCATTGACGCCGATGAGCGCCGTCGTCACCTCTCCGCTCGCCGGAGCGGTGATGACCACCCTCTTGGCGCCGGCGCCGAGGTGCGCCCTCGCCCGCGCGCCGTCCGTGAAGAACCCGGTGGATTCAACAACTATGTCAACGCCAAGGTTCGCCCAAGGAAGCCGCGCCGGCTCCTTTTCCGCGAGCACGCCTACGGGCGTGCCATCCACGATGAGCCCGCCCGAGGCCGCCTCCACACTTTTAGCGTAGCGGCCGTAGACCGAGTCGTACTTCAGGAGGTAGGCGAGTGTCTGGGGATCGGCCAGGTCGTTCACGGCTACTATATCAAACTCCGGCGGCCCCGCCTCCGCTGAAGCTACGGCGGGCGAGGCGAACGCGGCGCGGAAAAACGAGCGGCCAATTCTCCCAAAGCCGTTTATAGCTATTTTCACCATAGTCTACTTCAGAACAACTGATTGCCGCATGCCGACTCTCGCCCCGCACCATCCCGCTGCAAGCGGGATCGGTGCGGGGTGCGTCCGAAACCATTGATTGCAATTTTTGCCGGTTTCATGCACTATACATCATAGCACGAACTCCCATTCAGTGGAGGCCGCCCATGAACGTGGCCGCGTCCTTGCTCCTCTTCCTTGCCTGCGCGATTCCGGCGGCCGTATGGCTCCATGCACCGCACTTCCTGCCTCTGGCCATCGCCTTCGGCTCGGGAACGTGCCTCGCCGCCTTTGGCTCCATCATCATCAAAGCAATCCAGGAGTACCGCGTCTGCATAGTGCGGGAAAAGACATCCGAAGCGCTCGAGATCATCGCGAGCGCCGGCGTCCTTCACCTCCGAAACGGCGACCTGCAAGCCGCCCGACGCCGTCAGACCGCGGGGAGAACATAGCGGCGTTCTCCCCGTTTTTTTGTATCTCAAAGCCAGCCGCGAAGACGCATGGCATCGGCCACGTGGCCGACAGCCATGCGATACGATGCTTCACGCCACGTTCCGCCCTTGGCTTGCTCCGCGGCCACGGCACTAAAGGCCTTGGCCATGATCTTCTCAATACGCGAGAGTACCTCATCCTCCTCCCAATAAAAGCGCGTCAGCCCCTGCACCCATTCAAAATAAGAGCCTACCACGCCGCCGGAGTTGGCCAGGATATCGGGGATAACGCTTATGTCCCGTGCCGCGAGTAGTGCATCGGCCTCGGCGCTCACCGGCCCGTTGGCCATTTCTAAAATAACTTTCGTCTTTAGTCGTCCAGCGTTTGACTCGTTGATTACATTCTCCAAGGCGGCGGGAATCAAAATATCAACTTCAAGTTCAAGTAGCTCTGCATTGGTCAAAACGCGGCATTTGCCGCTCGAGGCCTCCTCCAAGGAGCAGGGCCGTTGATTAACCAGGCCCCGCTCCTCTTGGATGCGAATGGTTTCCTCAACATCAATGCCGTTAAGATCATAGATCGCCCCTCGCGAATCTGAAAGCGCGACAATACGGTAGCCCTCTTTTGCCAGAAGCCGCGCCATGGCCGAGCCGACCGCGCCGAAGCCCTGTATGGCCACAGACAGGCCATTAGCTTTTAGCTTTTTAGCCTTTAGGAATTCACGCAGGATAACCGCTCCGCCAAAACCGGTTGCCGTGTCGCGGCCAAAAGAGCCGCCGATCTCAACGGGTTTGCCGGTAAAGGCCGTGGGCTCATATTGCCCGGCCAGCTTGGAATATTCATCCACCATCCAGGCCATGACCTGCGGCGTTGTTCCGACATCCGGCGCGGGAATGTCGCGCTTCGGGCCAATGACATCAAAGAGCCTGCGCACATAGCTCCGCGACACCGCTTCCAACTCCTTTGGCGAGAGCTGCTTCGGATCCACAGTCACCGCGCCCTTGGCCCCGCCATACGGAATACCGACAAGCGAGGTCTTCCAGGTCATGAGCGAAGCCAGCGCCTCGACCTCATCGAGATTCGAATCCGGATGGAAACGGATGCCGCCCTTATAGGGCCCGCGGGCATCGTTGTGCTGTACACGCCAGGCCTTGAAGATACGCGTTTCTCCGTTCTCCAACGGAAGCGGCAGATCAAAGGCATGCACGTGCTGGGGCTTTTGAAGCGCCGAGACCGCATTCGCGCTCAAGCCGAGCGCCGCTGCCGCGCGCTCAACGCTCGCCCGAGTTTGCTCAAAAAATGTTGCCATCTTGATTTATGGCCGCCTGAAGGGATTTTTATTATTCTCGAGCCTTACGGACGACATCACGACCAACGCGACCGCCGCCCCAAGAAGCCCGATGTCGCGAAAGGTAACGAGATCAAGGCCGGTGAAGAGAAGGATGCCGGCAAACTCAAGCGCTGCAGCAACGGCCGCGATGCGAACGACATAAAGCGGCACTAACGGCAGGATAAACACGGCAGCCATGACCAATTCCCCCGCTCCCTGGATCGCAAAGTACGTCGGCAATGGCATAAACCGGCCGACGAAGTCACCGAACCACGGCGGCAAAAACCCCTGCCAATCAAGCGGCTGGCGTATAAGCGAAGTGCCGGAATAGACATACATGAGGCCGAGGCCGATCCGGAGGGCCCAGAGAGGATGAAATTTGCGCAGTATATCCATAGTAAAATCCTCCTAATTTCAACTAAACAAAATAACCGCGATCGTGTTTAGATGGTCGATCCGTTCGGTTTCTCGGCGGCTACGGTCTGCTTTTTCAGGCCCAGTATGTAGTTGTAAGCCGAGAGCGCGGCGGTAATGCCATCGCCCACGGAAATATTATTCTGCTTGTAAAGCTCGTCCGTGACATCCCCGGCGGCGAACACGCCCGTCTTCGAGGTTTGGGAAGTGCGGTGGTCAATGACGATCTCGCCGTAGGGGTTCAGTTCCACCATGCCCTTCACGATTTCGGAATTCGGTACGGCGCCAATCTCCACGAAAACGCCGTCCACGTCCAATTTCTTGATTTCCCCCATCTTCGTTTCTTTATAGGCGAGGCCTGTCACGAACTGATCGCCTAAAATCTCCTGGGCCTCGGCATTCAGGATGACGCTAACTTTGGAGTTCGCCTTAATTTCTTCCTGGGTCACCGGGTCGCCTTTGAGATCGCCCCCGCGGTGCAGCAAATAAATTTCCGCGGCATACGGGAAGAGATCTACCACCGCCTCAAGCCCGGCGTTTCCGCCGCCCACGACGGCCACGCGCTTCCCGGCGAATATGGGAGCATCACACGTGCTGCAGAACGCCACGCCCTTACCCTCAAATTTTTCCTCGCCGAGCACGCCCAGCCTCCGCCGCCGCGAGCCGGAAGTCACGATGACGGCTTTCGACTGGTAGCGGCCGCCGGTATTCGTCTCCGTCTCAAAGTCACAGGAGCGCTTGGCCGATCCGGCGGCGGGATCGCCGACGCACGGGATCTCCCGCACCGCGGTAACGCGCTCCGGCATCTTAATCTCAAGGGATGACTGGGCGCGAACATGCTCCTCCAGCTTTTTCGCCAGATCAAAACCGTTAATCGACTTCTCGCCGATCCAGTTCTCAATCGAATCCGAGGTAATGGACTGCCCGCCGAAGGATTCGGTAACGAGCAGAGTTTTCAGCTTTTTCCGCGCGGCATAGACGCCGGCGCCGACGGCAGCGGGTCCTCCGCCTATGATGATGAGGTCGTACATGAAAGGAATGCTAAATGATGAATGCCAAATGATAGATGACGAATCCGACTATTCTCCATTCAGCATTCATCATGCTGAATTTTACGGAACGAATTCCGGTCCCTTATTGCGCCAGGCCCGGACAAAATCGCGCACCCTTTCCTCCGAGAATTCGCTCTCTGAAAATTTATCAAGCCGCGTCCATGCCGCGAGCGCGATATCGCTGTCATTGGCCTGGCGAGGCGCCATTATGACTTTCCGGCCGAATTCGCGCCCAAGGGCCTCCAGCCGCTCAATGGTGCTCGTGGCGATGCCGGGCCGGTAGCTGATCCAGACGCCGCCGTGCTCCAAATTATGGACCATGATTTGATCCGGTATTTCCTTGCGGAATATCCCCCACTCTTCGGGATTGTCAAAATGCGGGCCGGAAGTCGGGGGATTGGAATTATATTCAAAGGGCGTGCCCAAGGCCGCGTGCTGCCGGCCCTGATCGGGAATGGCAACACCCGGCAGATGCACTGATTGCTCGCGGCTGTAGCGGATAAGGCCGTAGCCGCCGCCGGCAACAACGAGAACTGCGATCCCAATCCATAACGCACTTCTCAAAAGCCGCCGCCGCCCTGCGGCGGCAATACGCTGGTCACGCTCCGATGGCAGCTGCCCGTTGGCCATGTCGTTCACCTGATCTCCAGAAGCTCCGAAAGCCGCGCCTGGTCAAAGCCGATGACGAGCTGGCCGTCAACATCGGTGACCGGCACGCCGAACTGGCCCGACTTCGTAATCATCTCCTCGCGAGCCCGGGCGTCGGCAGCGACATTCAACTCCTCATAGGCGATGTTATTGGCCTCAAAAAACTGCTTCGTCATCCGGCAGTAGACGCAGGTCGGAGTGGTGTATATTTTCACGTGCTTGGCCATGGTTTTATGATTTACCTATATTTCCAGTATAAGATACGCGTCAAGTGCACGGCTCGGAGCACGGCCCTATTTGCCGGCGAGCGCCGCCTCAATGGCCGTCTGGAACTGACCAAAGGGCAGTGCCCCGACAATCATCTTACCGTTAATAAAGGCCGTTGGCGTGCCGGACGCCCCGGCGGCGCGGCCGTCGGCAATGTCTTTCTCCACCTCGGCCCGGTAGCGCCGGCTGGATAGGCACTCGGCGAACGCCCCCGCATCCAAACCGCTATCGGCCGCCAGGCGCTTCAGGTTCGCCTCCGCGAAGGCGCCGACGTTCTCGCCCGACTCGTTCTTGGCGTAGTAGTTGTCCCAGATGAAATTGTACAAGCGATCATGATAGGCCCAGAACTTCCCCTGCTCATCGGCGCACTCGGACGCCTCGGCCGCCCGGACTGATTCCTCACCCAGAAACGCGAAGTCGCGGTAAACGAAGCGCACCTTGCCGGTCTTCACATAACGCTCAATAATCTCGGGCTCGGCCTCGCGGAAAAAGCTATTGCAAAAGGGGCACTGGAAATCGCCGAATTCGACGAACGTTACCGGGGCCGACGGATCGCCGAGGCTCGGGTCGTCATCAGCGAGCGAGCCGGCCGCGACTGCCGGAGGAGGCGCACTGCTGCCGCCGGCGGGTGTATTTCGTAAGCCGCCGCCATAGAGCACGGCTCCGGCAATCACCACGCCGGCGACAACAATGGCGCCCGGAATCAAAAATTTTGAACTCTCTTGTCCGGATGTCGTCGAATCGCTCATGATGCAAATCTAGGGAGTGAGCGCGGCAATGTCAAATTTCGGATCCGCCAGCCCAGCCAATGCCGCATCACTCATGCGCTCGCCGCTCTTGATGAGCGCCTGGATGGCCGGCCGCTCCTCGTGGCGGTTGATAAGAGCGGCGCCGACCAGCCGCCCTTCTTTAAGGAAGTACCGCCCATATGCCGGTCCTTTACGGTCAAGCCGGCTGATGGTCTCAATGCCCGGCCCATTGGACGCATAACCGACGAGTGCTACCAGAAGGCCCAGGCTCCTGATGCCGTAGGAGGTGACGCTTTGGTAGGGTTCGCGCTCGGCCGGACGAGCCATGTTGCGGCCGGCGCAATCGCCCTGGCGAAAGGCATTGCCCCAGTTGCCGTGGCTGTGCCGAAAGCCGAGGATAATGTCGTTGAAATCGGCGACGTCGCCGGCGGCGAATATTCCGGGCTCCGACGCTTCAAGGTATTCGTTGACGGCAACGCCTTCCCCGGTGAGGAGAACGCCCGCGCCGAGCCACGCCGTATTGCGCACAAGTCCTATGCCGATGCCGAGGAAATCGGCATCCAGCGTTCTGCCGTTGGCAAGCCGCACTGCCCGCACCCGGTTCTCCCCTTCAATGGCCGCCAGGCGCTCGCCCGCAATTACGGCAATGCCGTGGCGCCGAAAGTTATCCTGCAGCAGCTCCCCGCCCGCCGCATCAAAAAACCGGCTGAAAAAATATGGCTGCGGGATGACGAGCGTCGCCGGGATGCCGCAATACACTAAAATCTCAAGGTATTCCAGCGCGATGAAGCCGCCGCCGACAACAACGGCGCGATTGGCGCCGGCCAGGAATTGGCGCATCAAATCGGCATCATTAATAGTCTGGAAGCGCGATACGCCCAAAAGCTCCCCGCCTGGAACATCAAGCGGCCGCGGCCGGCCGCCGCTGGCGATCAAAAGTTTGCCGAAGCCAATGGTCCGGCCGCCGGCGAGGTGCAGGATGCGCTCCCTCACCGCGAGCCGAACTGCAGACTCGCCTTGAAGAAGCATAATGTTTTTTGCCTGGTAGTCATCGCGTTTGCGCAGAAAAACCTGCTCGCGCGCGGCAAGCCCTTTCACGTAGTTCGGCAGCAGCACCCGCGAGTAGAGCGGGTGCGGCTCGTCGGAAATTACGGCAACTGACCCGGCAGGGTCGCGCTCCCGAATGGTCTCGGCCGCCGTTGCGCCGGCAATGCCGTTGCCGATGATGAGGTAATCGTAGAAATCCATAGGGCAAAACCCCAAACAACAAATTCCAAATTACAAACGGCGTGGGAATTTTGAATTTTGGGCTTGTTTGGAATTTAATGCTTGTGGTTTGTAATTTAAAAGTGGTCCCCAAATGGTAACTGAAAATACTCCAAACACAAATCCCCGGTTCCATCCGGGGATTTGCGCTGACGGGTTTAGTACCGTCGCCGGGGGCCTGCGTCCTGCATCCGTGCGCGGTGGCAGGTGCGGCAGTAAAGGGGAGAGGTCGGAACGCCGTTCTCGTCCGTTCGCGGCTGGAACGGCAGTTCCGTGATCTCGGCCCCGCACTGTGCGCAGGTCCAGGAGACGCCATCCTTGGGCGTAAACATCGGTCGCGGCCCAAAGCCGGCGGTGTTGTCTCGCTGATACATTATTGGTGCTGCGAATACGCACTATTTTACGAACTTGGAATACTACGCATTCGTAGCACCTGATACTTCGTAAAACGACGGTATTCGATACGATAAGATGACCTTTAGGGAGCTTTTAACTCCCAAGGGGGACGGTAGCATGGCCAGGGATGGAAGTCAAAGGAGGAGGACAAATACTTAAAAAATCCTCACTACATCCCGGTACGTGATGGCCGCCATCAAGAGGATGAGGAGCGCGAAGCCGACGGTGTGGATGGCCTGCTCAAGGCGCTGGTTCATTTTGACCCCGCGCACGCCTTCAATAAAAAGGAAGAGTATGCGTCCCCCGTCGAGCGCGGGGATCGGCAGAATATTCAATAGCGCCAAGTTCACCGAAAGTATGCCAGCGAGCTCCAATAAATAGGCGATGCCAAGCCGCCGCGACTCGTTCGCGAACACGAATATGCCGACCGGACCGGATACTTCGGCGGCCAGCCGGCCCTCGCTGAAAAGATCGCGCACCGTACGGCCGAGGGCGGTCGTAATGGCTACGGCGGCGCTCATCGTTGTTTTGGCTCCATCCCACGGCGCCCGCCACCAAGGCGAGCGCACGATGCCGACATCTGCCATGGCGATGCCGACCGCGCCTTCGCCCGGCGGCGGCTCCCTGCGGGCGACTGCCGTGCGTTCCATCAACTCCCGTCCGCGCTTCAACTGAAAGATAACCTCCTCGCCGCGATGCGCATCAATGAATTTTTGGACATCCTCCAGGCGCTCGATTTTGGCATTTGACGTTCGGCTTTTGACCTCTTTAATGACATCGCCGAATTCAAGCCCGGCCCGCTCGGCCGGCGAATCCGGCGCTACGCCAATAATAGTTACCGCCGCGCCGGCCGCCATCTCGCCCTCACCGACCACCGTCGGCAGGCCGATGCCGTGGCCGGTAGAGAAGAGCGCCCAAGCCAAGACAACGTTCATGGCAACGCCGGCCGCGATAATGGCAAAGCGCTGGAAAAGCGGCCGCGAGCTGAAGCTTTCGGGATCGCGCCCATCCCCGCCGGACTCGCCGTAGATCTTCACGTATCCGCCAATGGGAATGAAGTTCAAGGCGTAGCGCGTGCCCTTGCGTACAAAACTTGCGACGCGCGGCGGGAAGCCGAAAGCGAACTCCTCCACGCGTACGCCGAAGCGGCGTGCGGCGAAAAAGTGCCCCCACTCATGCGCGAGCACGAGCGCACCGAGAAGAATGATGAAAATGAGGATGGTCAGAAGCATAAAAGGGAATTTTATCCTTGCCGCTTCAGCGCGTCAATCTTTTCTTGAATGTTTTTCTGAAAGTAACCAGAGAGGCGCTCCTGCAAAGAAGGGATTCTCCAATCCATACCGGTTACATAGCCACGACAACAAGCTGCACCACAGGTGCAATAGAACTCATCAGTGCCGGTGTTAAATGTCGCATAATCGAATGTCAGCTCCTCTCCTGGCGAGATGTTGCGAAGAGTTACTACCGTTTCATAGTTATCAGTTGACGCCATATTTGGATCGCAGGAGTGATTCACAATATGGCTTATCGGTGGAGCAGTAAAGTCGGTGGGACATACCATAAATCGAGGATCGTGTTCGTATTCGCAACATAAACAAAGAAGTTTTCTCGGTAATGTTTTTACCGTATCTGCTTCGGTCAACTTCCAAGATTCGTCGGAAAAATCGAATACTTCACCAGTAGTGATGTGTGCTTTCGCAAAGACACCACGACCGCGAGAGCCAGTTTCGGCAACAAAGACTCGGCTACTAAAGAGATTCATACCGACACGAGATGCCATAAATACTCCACGTTCCCCTCGCTGCCGCGGATGGGCGACTCCATGAACCCTAACTCGCGCCAGCCGTGCTCCTTTAGCCAGGTGCGAAATGCTCCGACAAGCTTGGCGCGAGCCGCCACATCGCGGAGAATGCCATGCTCGAGGAGCGATTTATCTTCCACTTCATATTGCGGCTTGAAGAGCGCGACAACCGAGCCGCCTCTGGAAAGCCACGGCAGTATTTTCGGCAGTACGAAGCGGAGCGATGTCAGTGAAACATCGATACTTATAAGCCCGACCAGCTCCGGCAGCGGCGGCATGGCAAGCACATTCGTTTCTTCCATGACCACCACGCGAGGGTCTTGCCGCAGTTTCAGATCAAGTTTGCCGCGGCCGGTATCAATGGCATACACCTTGGCCGCGCCATGCTTCAGAAGCACTTCCGTGAACCCGCCAGTAGCCGCACCTACATCGGCGCACACGGCCCCGCGGACATCAATGTTGAACTCGCGGAGCGCGGCGTCGAGTTTTTGCGCTCCGCGTCCTACGAATTCCCGGCCGGCCCGCACTTCAATAACGTCGCTATCGCTCACCGTCTGTCCGGGCGAAATGGCTTTTTGGCCGTTCACGTAAACGCGGCCTTCCGTAACGATGACAAAGGCCTCGCGCTCGCTATGGACCGCCTTACGCGCGAGCAGAACTTCAGCCAGCCTCTGCTGCTTCAACATGCTATCCGGCCATGATCTCGCGCTCCTTGGACGCGCCGGTTTCTTCGATCTTTTTGTTGCATTCCCCCACCGCTTTCTCGGTTTCCTGCTTTTTGCGGAATTTTTCGTCCTCGGAAATGGCTTTGGCTTTTTCTTCGGCCTCTATCGCCTTCATCGCCTCGTCCCGTATCCGGCGCACGTGAATGCGCGCGTTCTCGAGCTTCTCTTTCAATAACTTCACAAGATCGCGCTTGCGCTCCTCGGTGAGCGTGGGCATAGCAATGCGGATAATATCCTTGTCGGCAACGGGATTTATGCCAAGGGCGGAGGACTGGATGGCTTTCTCCACCGCCGGCAGGAGCGACTTGTCCCACGGCTGAATAACGATCTGCCTTGGCTCGGGTATAGAAATGGCGGCAAGGGCCTTTAGGGGCTGGCGCGAGCCGTAGGCCTCAACCGCGATATCCTCGACAAGCGCGGGCGTGGCGCGGCCAGTGCGGAGGGAGGAGATGTCGCCCTTGAGGCCGGCCAGAACTTTGTCGAGTTTTGAGCGCAAATCAGTCATGGAGCTCTTCAAATCCCAAATTACAAGCACCGAATCACAAAAGAACAAAAATCTGAAATTCCAAACAATTTTGCAATTTGGAATTTGTCATTTGGAATTTCATCTATGGCTGTGCCACGAGGTAGAGCGTCTGCGACTTCTCGGCATCAATCAAAAGATGCGTGATGGGGTTTTCGCTCGGGGGCGTCAATATGATCCACGACGCGCCGCCATCCACGCTGCCGTAGAGCTGGCTCGCGGCCGAGGCGATAATGCGGCCCGGGACACGCGGATCCACGGCCACCGCGCGCACCGGCAAAGCGTCGGGCGGGATGATGAGCGGCGGGGCGGCAAACGTCGTTCCGTTGTCGCTGGAGCGCACGAGGCCGTAGCGCGATCCGGCGAAGAGCGTGCCCGAGCGGTCAATGGTCCAGTACTGACGACTAAACGCCCCGGAAAATTCTCTTAATGAATCGGTTACATCGGTCCACGTACCGCCGCGGTCAAACGTACGGAATATACTGCCGCGCGGCGTCATAACGTACCAGTTGGCCGGGTTAGAGGGGTCCGCGAGCAGGCGTACCAGCCCGTCGGCAAACCACCTCACCACTCGCCACGTCAGGCCGCGGTCGCTTGTTTCCAGGAGCCCGCCCTGGCCCGTGGCAATAACCAGGCTCCCGCGGAGGCGATCATAGTAAAGGTCAAAAACGCCGTAGCGCTCGCCGGGCGTGAAGTAAATTTCGCGGAACGTCTCGCCGCCATCAGAAGTGCGCAGCACGCGGCCGCGATTTTGCTGGAATACAGCAACGTACCATTCGCGCCGATCACTCGGATTCACGGCCATGGCCAGGACATTAGCCGTTGGTTCCAGTACGGCGGCGCGATCATGAACCGGCGCCCAGAGATCGCCCCGCGAGCGCGAAACCCAGAGGCCATTGCCGTCGGTGAGGAGGTAGAGGGTTTCGGGATTGGAAGGATCAGGGACCAGCCGGTTCACGCTAAACTCGCTAATGTTTCCGACAGCACTCTCAATCCAGGCTTTCGGCTCCCAGGTGCTTCCGCCGTCGTCGGAGCGAAAGATGCCCTGGGTAATTCTGCCCGGCGCCGCACCAGTAGACGGCCGCCCCAATGGCCGCGCCCGGAGCACGAACGGCAGAATTACAATGGCGAAAAGACCGAGAAGGAATACGACCGAAAAAATTATGACGGTAGTGCGGAGACTCATGGGGCAGGGGCCGCCTCCGGAAGAACGGGGCGGATGGCCAGTTCCACAAAAATCGCATCCATAAGGAGACGGCGATTCACGTTGGTTGACTCCAGGAGCATAAGCCGGTCAAGGAGCGAGCCTATGAAATCAGCCCGTTCTCCGGCCGCCGCGGCGGCCGGCAGACTGCCGATGAGTTGAGCCCGCTCGGCCAAGAGCAGGCGCCGGATAAATGCGGCCGCGGCGGCCGGCTCGCGGCTGGCCTGCTCCGAGAGGGCCAACTGATCGCCGAGGTGGGCGCGGTACACCTTTGTAAAATCGCTCTGGTCTGCTTGGAACTCCTCAAAAAACTCCGCATCAGCGCCAAGGCGTACGGCAACCCCGGGGCGGCCGGCGGCAAATTCAAGAATGAGCTTGCGGCGCGCCGCGGGAAGGACTGCCGTGAGCGGTGCCATATCTTGATCACTCACGGTCGTAAAGCCCATTGGAACGCACCGCGACCGGATCGCCGGCAGAAAGGCATCGGACTGGTCGGTAATGAGAAAGAATACAGTCGCCGCACTCGGTTCCTCCAGGGTCTTCAAAAGTGCGCTCTGGGCTTCGCGGGAAAGAACATGGGCATCATCAATAAGCACGATCCTCCGCCCGCCGCGCCACGGCGCAAGCGCCAGAAGACGCTCGAGCTCATGAATATTTTTGATGCCGATGCCTGCCCGCCGGACAGGCGAACCTGCCCGTCCGGCCGGCGGGCCGCGCTTCAAGTCCTCTTCCACGAGCAGGCGCTCGGGCGAAAGTATGATGAAATCCGGATGGCTGCCGGAAGCGGCCAAGCTGCAGTTCTCACACCTGCCGCATCCGTAAAGCCCTTTCGACTCGTTCCCCGGACAAAACAGAGCCCCGGCTACGGCGAGCGCAATGGTTCGCTTTCCCACTCCTTCCGGCCCATGGAACAAATAGGCATGGGCGATCGCGCCTGATACGAGCACCCGTTCAAAATAGCGGATGTTCCTCTGATGACCGACAAGCATATGCTTCATAACTAGCATCTTTTCGCCGCTCCGGCCAATGAAAAACGGCACCCCGCTATAATCTCTTGCAGAGCACCGCGGGCGGAAGCCCGGCAAGACGCGAGAGCTTCCTGCGGAGCAGGAGCTCCCGTCTCCGGGTGAATGCAAGCCCGGAGCGAGCCGTAGGCGAGCGGAGGAGATTATATAGACCCCGCCGTGCGGCCTGCCGGGTAGCGATAGGCCGCACGGCGAAAGGTGCGCAGCACCACGGCCGGAAGGCCGTGGGTCTCTATTGCGAAGCGCCGCT
>JACQMJ010000004.1:0-170444 GCA_016203665.1 Candidatus Sungiibacteriota bacterium | reverse complement strand
GGTGTTTGTCGTCAGCCGTATCTATCTTCTTCCGCACTCATTTCGCAAGCAAAAAATCTGCTTCAATCAGTGTCGCTTCCTCTTTCAGAAATTGAGAACATGGAAAAACAAATTGACCTGTGGGACAAAGAGTCAATTTCAGAAAGAGGAAGTGTTGCCCAAAATCTTAAAACCAAACTTTCCGAAACGAAGGAGAAGCTGGACAAGCTCGTATCGCTCTATCTCGACGGCGACATTGAACGCGAGATGTACTTACAACGAAAAGACCTTCTCCTTCGTCAGAAAGCAAAGTTTGAGGAAAGTTTTAAGGATTTTGGGCAACAGAGAAAAAATTGGGTCGAACCCTTGCGGAGTTTCGTTTTGTCCTTGAGAGAAGCCGTTATTTTGGAAAAAGGCGAAAACTATTTCGCATGGAAAGAATTTTTCCAAAAAATCGGCTCGAACCCTGTTCTCAAAGACAAAACGCTTTCATGCAATTGGGGGGAACTTTGGGAATTCACTGCTTCCGCCCTTGGCGGAAGCGAAATTGACAGTGCGATTTTGGCTCCCGCAAAATCGCTCCGCTTTCTTAATTCCGACAATGTTTCGTTTGGTGGACCCGGGGAGAATCGAACTCCCGACTCGGCAATGCGAATGCCGCGTAATGCCACTTTACTACGGGCCCGGTCTTAACCGGCGGACTCACTGGCCGCGGGTGCCGCTTCGCCCTCTTTCCTGATCAGGCCGAGCGCGAGGCGGTGTTCCTTGGCGTCCGCGGAGAGCACCGTGAACTCGTGCGGCTCGTCCAGTTTCAGCTCCTCTTTCATATTCGCCTCGCTGCCGAATTCGGAAATATGGGCCAGGCCCTGGATATCATCGTCAAGCTTCACAAACGCGCCGAACGGATTAAATTTTACGACCGTCCCAGTGATAAGAGCGCCCTTCGGATATTTTTCCTCAACCGCGGCCCAGGGATCGGGTTTCAGGGCCTTCAGCGAGAGCGAAACTTTGTCGCCTTCAATGCCGAGGACTTTGGCCTGCACCTTCTGCCCGATCTTTAAAACGTCGGCGGGATTCGCGATCAGCTGCCAATCGATCTCCGAGATGTGCACCAGACCTTCCAAACCGTCGCCGAATTTCACGAAGGCGCCGAAGGATACGATACCGGCCACCTCGCCCTCAATAACATCGCCGGCATGGTAGGCGGCGAGCCTCTGGCGCACCAACTCCGTTTCCTTGGTTTTCTCCGAGAAAATAAGCTTCTCGTCCGCTGGGTCAACATCAATGACTGACACCTCAAGTTCCTCGCCGACGAGCTTTTTCAGCTCCCCGAAAATCTTCTCCTTGTCGCCGCCTTCCACCCGCGGGTAGTGCTCCTGGGAAAGCTGGGATGCGGGCAGGAACCCCATCACGCCGAGGTGCTCCAAAATGAGCCCGCCGCGGTTGGCTTCGCGGATCTTAAGTTTTAACAGCTCACCCGAAGCCATGAAACGCTCCAGTTCCTTCCAGTTCTTCTCGCGGCCGGCTTCTTTCATTGAAAGCTCTATATACCCTTCGGGGTTGTCGGGCTCAATGACCTTGGCGGCCACCGCGTCGCCCGGGTTCAGGCGCTTGATAATGTCAGAGGCTTCGTAGTATTCGCGGCCGTAGACAATGCCTGTGCCGCGGCTGCCGAGATCCACGTAGAGGCGGGAGCCTTTCTTCTCCAGCACCGTACCCTCCATGATATCGCCCGACTTGGGGAGGGCGTCAGATTTGGACTTCAATAGCAAATCCATCGGGTGCTTCCCGCGATCAAAGGTGGCATTGGGGCTGGCGGCGTTCTTTTCCATCCCGGGAGTATAGCGGGCCGGGCACTCCGATGCAAGGTTCCCCGCCCGCCAAACCTTCCGAAATGGCCGCAATCATGCTATACTGGAGCTTATCCGGAGCTATGACTATCACGTGGTACGGGCAATCCTGCTTCAAGATCGACACTCGCGAGGCTGTCCTCGCGATTGATCCTTTTTCAAAGGACATCGGACTTGTCCCGCCCAGGTTCCACGCCGATATCGTGCTCGTTACCCATGGCCACTTTGATCATGCCAACACCGCGGCCATCCCCGGCAATCCCATGATTTTTGACGGCCCGGGGGAGTACGAGGCAAAAGGAATCGCCGTAAGGGGCATCCCGACGTTCCACGACAGCCAGCGCGGGATCAAGCGCGGGCCGAACACCGTGTTCCGCATCTTCACCGAAGGCATTGCCGTCGCACACCTCGGAGATTTCGGCGAGAGTTCGCTCCGGGAGGAGACGCTGGAGGCCCTCGGCGCCATTGACGTGCTCCTCGTGCCGGTCGGCGGCACCTACACCGTGGATGCTGACGCGGCCGCCGAGATTGTCGCCAAAATTGAACCGCGCCTTGTCATCCCCATGCATTACCACTTGCCGGGACTTAAGGTAAAACTCACCCCGGTAGAAGCATTCCTGAAGGCCGCGGGCGCCAAGGATGCCGAACGCCTGGAAAAACTTTCGCTGAAACGAAAGGATCTACCTGAAACGGAAACCCGCGTGGTCGTGCTCGTCAAAACATAGCCGGAACGGGATATGGCAAACGTCATCAGAACAGCACTGGATTCCCTGCGGCGGCGGCCAGCACGCGAGCGGCGCATCCTGGCGGCCGCGACGTATATCAGCGCAGCCGTCATCATCACCGCGCTCTGGGCCTCATCCCTCGAGCGGACCCTCTCGTCCCTGTCCGGATCGCCGCCGCGCGCCGGTGCCGAAATCCCGCGGCTCGCCGCCAATGGGGAGCCCGCACCTCCCGGGGACGCCGGCTCCCCGCCAGCGCCGCTCACGGCCCTGCGCCAAGCATTCGGCACAGCCGTCGGGGAATCGAAGCGCCTCATTTCCGAGCTCGGTAAAACGGCCGAACAAGCGCCCTCCGGATTGCCGAGCGCAACCGGCAAAGCCGGAAAGGCGGCTGGGTCACCCCCCGCGCCGCCGCAGCCGGTTGAGACGTCCCCGCACCAAGCCCCCGCGGCGGCGGGGCCGGCCGAGATTATTAACGGCGCCCCGGCATCTCTGCCCTACTCGGCCTACTCCACGGCGCGTCTCCTCTCTGTACCGCTTAATCTTCCGCCCGGCGCGGCCGGAATGCCGTCGGATGACACCACTGCTGCGGCCGACGGGGGAAACCGCCTCACCGCAATCATGGCCTACAATCTTGGCGAGCTCCGGCGTACGGCAAAAGATGTCTATGAATACTTCACGCGATAGATACCGGCCCTAAATATTCGAACCTATGACCGACATCGGCAAAATCGCAAAGCGCGAAATCACGGATGAGATGCGCGAGTCCTATATTGACTACGCCATGTCCGTCATTGTCGCGCGCGCCCTGCCGGATGTTCGCGACGGCCTGAAGCCGGTGCACCGGCGCATCCTCTACGCCATGCAGGAAATGGGTTTGCGCCCCGGAGCGAAATACCAAAAATCGGCCAAGGTCGTCGGTTATGTCCTCGGCCAATACCACCCGCACGGCGACAGCGCGGCCTATGAATCCATGGTCCGCATGGCCCAAGACTTTTCACTGCGCTACCCCTTGGTGGACGGGCAGGGCAACTTCGGCTGCTTTACAAAAGATACGAACGTAGCGCTCGCCGACGGCAGGAAATTGAGTTTCGGAGAACTGGTGGAGGAAAACCAGCAAGGCCGAACGCATTACACCTACACCATCAATGCCCGGGGGCTCGTTTCCGTGGCTAAAATCAAAAATCCGAGAATGACCAGAGCGGAAGCCCAGATCATCAAGGTGGTATTGGATACCGGGGAAGAAATCCGATGTACTCCGAATCACCGCTTTCTCTTGCGCGGCGGAAGCTATAAGGAAGCAAAGGATTTGACGCCGGAAGATTCGCTGATGCCCTTATACCAACGGCTTTCCGAGAAAACTGACCGGCTGAACCGAGAGGGATATTTGCTGATCTACCAACCGCGACGAGACGAGTGGGTACCCGCACATCATCTAGCGGACACCTACAACCTGACCCACCGGAGGTACAACAAAAGCGATGGGCGGGTGCGTCACCATGTGGATTTCAACAAGCTGAACAATACTCCGGACAACATCCGAAGATTGCATTGGGGAGAGCACTGGAAGGTACACTATCGCCACGCCGCAGACCAGCATGGGCACGCACCGTTTTGGGAGACCGGGATCAAAAAATATTTCGAGGGCAACCCGGAACTTGTTCAGCGCGCCGTGCGCAAAAATCACCGAGTGATACGGGTCGAACTGAACGCCGGCCGAGAGGCCGTATACGACTTGACTATAGATGGGACGCACAACTTCGCTCTTGCTGCGGGGGTATTTGTCCACAACTCGATCGACGGCGACAGCGCGGCGGCCTATCGCTACACCGAGGCGCGCTTGGCACCGATCGCAGCGGAGCTGCTGGCCGACATTGATAAGGACACCGTGGACTTCCGGAATAACTTTGACGCCACGGTAAAAGAGCCGGTGGTCCTCCCGGCGCGCATCCCGAACCTGCTCATAAACGGCTCCATGGGCATTGCCGTCGGCATGGCGACGTCCATCCCGCCGCATAACCTCGGGGAAGTCGTGGACGCGGCCCTCCATCTTATTTTGCACCCCGATGCCACGCCGGATGCCCTGGCCGATATAATCCAGGGGCCGGATTTCCCTACGGGCGGCATTATTTTCAACGCCACCGACATCCGTAGCGCGTATACCACCGGCCGCGGAGCCATCCTCACGCGCGGTGCCGCCGAGGTCGTGGAGGAAAAACAGGTGAGACAAATTATCATCACCGAAATTCCGTACCAGGTGGTAAAGGCCGAGCTGGTGGAAAAAATCGCCGAGCTGGTGCGCGAAAAGAAGATAGAAGGCATCAAGGACCTCCGCGACGAATCGGACAAAGAGGGGCTTCGAATCGCCATTGACCTCAAAGCCGATGCCTTCCCGCAAAAAGTGCTGAACAGCCTCTATAAGTTCACTGACCTCGAAAAGAACTTCAACGTCAACATGCTGGCGCTGGTGGACGGCATCCAGCCGCAGGTCCTGCCATTGAAAGGCATGCTGGCCGAATTCCTGAAGCACCGCCAGGCCGTTGTCACCCGCCGCACGCGCTTTGATCTCACTCGTGCGAGAGAGCGCATCCATATTCTGGAAGGCCTGACCAAGGCCCTGGACCACATTGATGCCGTCATCCAGACCATCAAGAAATCACCGGACCGCGAGGCCGCGCACCAGAACCTGAAATCAAAATTTGATTTTTCTGATGCCCAGGCGGCGGCCATCCTGGACATGCGCCTGGCCACGCTCGCCGGCCTGGAACGCCAAAAAATTGAACACGAGTTGAAAGAAAAGCAGGCCCTGGCCCGCGAGCTTGATGCCATTTTAAAGGACCCTAAAAAAATCCTGGCCGTCATAACGGGCGAACTTGCCGCAGTCAAAAAAACCTACGGCGACGAGCGCAAAACCCGGGTCGTAAAAACGGCCGCCCGGGAAATCGCCACCGAGGACATCATTCCCGAGGAGGAAATGATCATCATCATGACCCGCGGCGGCTATATCAAGCGCCTGCGGCCCGAGGCCTACCGCCTGCAGCGGCGAGGCGGCAAGGGCATCCAGGGTATTGAAACGAAAGAAGAAGACGTCGTGGAGCACTTCCTTACGGCCAATACCCATGACGATCTCCTCTTCTTCACCTCTTCCGGAAAGGTCTTCCAAATCAAGACCTACGAAATCCCGGAAGGGTCGCGCACGGCCAAAGGCAAGGCCATCTTTAATTTCCTATCCATCCGGCCGGACGAGCAGATCCTCTCCATCGTCGCCGTCCCGAGAAAGTCCAAACGCCCCGCTTCGGGCGATCTCCGCTACCTCGCCCTGGTCACCGCTCATGGTATGATCAAAAAAGTTGATTCGCGCGTCTTTGATAACGTGCGGCGGAGCGGCATTGTCGCCATCACCCTGAAGAAAGGCGACCTCCTGAAAGGCGTGGCCCTCACCGCGCCCAAGGATGAACTCCTCCTCGTCACGGCCCGGGGCCAGGCCATCCGCTTCCGGGAATCGGACGCGCGCGCCATGGGGCGGGCCGCCTCCGGCGTCAAGGCCATGCGCTTGCGGCGCGAGGACCGCATCGTCGGCGTAAACGTTATCGCAAGCGGAGGCGACCCGAACGCCCAGCTCCTCGTGGTCATGGATCGGGGCTTCGGTAAAAAAACACCGGTCAAGGAGTATAAGCGCCAACGGCGGGGCGGCGCGGGCATTAAAACCGCCAAACTCACCGCAAAAAACGGCGCCATCGTTTCCACGCACCTTATCCGCGATGCGGAGGAGCTTATCGCCATCTCCCAAAAAGGCCAGGTCATCCGCACGGCCTTAAAAGACGTCCCCGCGCTCGGGCGCGCCACGCAGGGCGTGCGCATCATGCGCCTGGGAGAAGGCGACCGCATCGCATCAACCACCACACTCTGATGATCCATATGACCGACAGGCTCCCACCTTCACCCGTTGCACCAACTTCATCCGGAACTGGCGGATTCCTGCACCCCGAGGGCATAATCGGACGTCTGGATATCCGGCCGGGCATGGTGGTTGCGGACTTCGGCGCCGGAAGCGGTTACTTCTCCATCCCCGCCGCCCGGCGCGTCGGCGAAGGCGGCAAGGTCTACGCCATAGACATACAGCAGACGGCCATTAATCTCCTCCGCTCCAAAGCCAGTCTTGAGCACCTCCTGAATATCGAGGCCGTGTGGGCCGACCTTGAGCGGCCGGCCGGTTCGCGTCTGGCCGAGGGCGCCGTGGACTTCGTCATCATAGCCAATATCCTCTTTCAGGCCGCCGAGAAAGCCGCGGTACTGGCCGAAGCCAAACGCGTGCTCCGGACCGGCGGCAAGCTCGCTATTCTCGAATGGGATGAAACGCCGTTCCCAGCCGGACCGCCTGCGGCCCTCCGCGTGCCTAAATCCCTTGTACGGCAGCTGACCGAGGGGGTCGGATTCCAGCTCGAAAAAGAGTTTGAGGCCGGCAGTCATCACTACGGGCTGCTGTTCGTAAAAAAATGAATCCCGTTAGAAGCAGCGATCGTAAAATGGACCAGGCATGCGATAGGCCATATATGCGTAACGCTTTAATTACTCTGTAGAATGCGGCCTTTGGCCGCGCTCCGCTTCTAAACGGGATGAACCGCCCACAACTCATCATCTTCGGAATCATCAGCCTTCTTGTGCTCCTGGCCATTCTACTCCTGACCGGCGTGCTGCCTGGCCTGAAGGAGCGCCCGCCCGCACCCTTCACCCTTACCATTTGGGGAACCAGCAATATGGACGAATTCTGGCGGGCCACAGAAATCACCTACCAAAGCAACGAAGTGCCGGGCGCCACCATTGAATACGTCAAAAAAGATCCTGAAACCTACCAGCGAGAATTCTTGAACGTCCTTGCTGCCGGCCGCGGGCCTGACGTATTTTTCCTTACGGATTCAGCACTCGGCGAACATTTGGACAAAATCAAGCCTCTGCCGTCGGGCTCTCTCGGCTACCGGCAGCGCGACCTGAAGAGCACTTTTGCTGATGGTGTAAACGCCATTATTACCGATGAAACCGGGGCACTCCGGGGCATCCCCCTTTACCTGGATACGCTCGCGCTCTTCTTCAACCGGGACTACCTGAATGCGGCGAATATCCCTACACCCCCCGAGACCTGGGATGAACTCGTGGAACAAGTAGGAAAACTTACCAATCTTTCTACGGTCGGAGGTATCCAGCGCTCGGGAATCGCGCTGGGGACAGCGGCAAACGTGGATCATGCCGGCGATATCCTCGCGGCTCTCATCTACCAAGCCGGCGGCTCGCTTACTCCCGACATGACCGGGGGCGATTTCAGCGGGCCGGCAACGCTATCGGCCTTGAATTTCTACACTGCCTTTGCCGCGAGCACAAAGAAGACGTATACCTGGAATTCCTTCTTTGCGCCCTCACTCCAGGCGTTCGCCGCCGGGGAAACGGCCATGGCAATCGGATATGCCGCCGACATTCAGGCCGTCGCCGCCCAGAACCCCCAGCTAAACTTTGATGTCGCACCCTTGCCGCAGGCGTCCGGCGCCAAAACGCCGGTCGCGTTCGGCCGTACGGAGCTTGCCGTTGTTTCGCATACGTCCGGGAACGAAGACCAGGCCTGGCGCTTCCTCCTCTGGCTCTCATCCCGCGATATCCAAAAATCATTTATTGATGCCGCCGGCCTGCCTCCGGCCCGCCGCGATCTCGTGCGCGAAAAGCCGCCGCGGGATTACCTCGCGCCATTCTATGACCAGGTGCTCTCCGCGCGGCTCCGACCGCTCGCGGCGGGCTCCCTGGAATCTATTTTGGCTGATATGATAGAGGCGGTAGCCAGCCGGCGCTTCAGCGCCGATCAGGCGGTCAACCGCGCCAAACAGGAAATCAAAACCATATTACCGGAACAAAAACGTGAATAGCCTACTGTCCTACCGCTGCCTGCAGCTACTGGCGCTATCATTTATTGGGCTCGGCCTTCTTGCGGCTGCCCTGCCCGCATTGGCCCAGGAGCCGATCGTGCCCGACGAGTGCCGGTTTCAAAGTATCACGGCGTCGCCCTCCGGCTGCACCATCTGCCATTTGGGCGTCATGGCCATCCGCCTGACGACTTTTCTCATGACGTACGTCGCCGTGCCGGCTGGGGCGCTCCTTGTTGCGGCGGGCGGATTCGTCATTCTTACCGCCGGGCCGTCGGAGGAGCGCCTGAAACTCGGCAAAAAAATGCTTACCGCCACCATCATCGGGCTAATAATTATTGCGCTGGCCTGGCTGGGCGTGGATACTATTATTAAAGTGCTCACCGGCTCTTTTAACTTCGGCGGAGAGCCGGGATCGCTCTTCAAGAATCTCGGCTCAAATTTCGGGCCATGGAACGGCATACCGGTTGGACAGTGCGGCATTAAATAACCCATGCAGCCACCAATTAAATTCCGACTCGCTATCAGTATCTGCCTCCTGGCCATTGTCTTGGCGGTCACGCTGGCGGCGGAAGCGCAAAACACGATTGGAAACCCGCTTGGCCAGGGAGCGACCTTTGATACGGTCATCCGGAATGTCATAAATTTCGCAAACATCATTCTCGCTCCTATATCCGCGCTGATGATCCTGATCGGCGGCTTCCTTTATATGACCGCGGGCGGAGATACCGAGCGCCTTAAAAAAGCCAATCGCACGCTGCTCTGGGCCGTGATCGGCATTGCCATCGTACTCCTTTCCAACGGCGCGGTGGCCATAGTTAAAAACCTTCTCGGGCAGAAATAGCCCTGTTGATAACGGATTTTGCCATCATGAGCTTCCCGGGAGTAACATAGAAAGGTCGGAAAATGTCAACTAAACTATAGTATGATGACCTACCGTAAAATTCTAGCTTATGTAAGCGCCTCCACGGTTACCGCCATGCCGATGGTCGCGTGGGCGCAGGTTCAAACTGTTAGCGGTCTCTGCGAAATTTTCTTCAGGATTGTGCGGACGTTCAGCGGAGTCGTATTTGCCGTAGCGGTCCTCATGCTTCTCTGGGCGGCGTTCCTCTTCATCACGCAGGGCGGCAACGAGGAAAAAGTCAAAACGGCGCGCAACTACCTCATCTACGCGCTTATCGGACTTGCCATTGCTACGCTCGCATTTTTTGGCGATGACATCATTATCAACCTCACGCGGGGAACCAGGTCATTCGGCGAATGCGGTGCGCTGAACATCTAGGACACCAGCGTTGACACCCGGAGGACAAGGCCCGCTTTGCGGGCCTTGTCTGTATCCGGAATAGCGGCAGGCGTACTATAATAAATATCCAACATGTGTATCGTTCCGCCGGTGGTTTTCTATATTGCCGGAATCATCGCCATTGCGCTCGCGATCGGCACGCTCATCCGCGCCGGCTACCTCTTCGCGCTCTGGTACGATGACCCCGATTCGGTCCGCTACGTCCGTAAGCTTGCCCTCTGGGGAGTCGGTGCGCTTGCGGCCGCCTGGCTCCTGAATCAGATCGCCGCTAACTGCCCTCTTGGCGGTTGATTTTTAAGCCCGATCGGCTATACTCATCGGGTTCGCCCTCATGGTGAAATGGCAAATTCACCCGCCCACCAATGCCTCCGTGGCGGAACTGGAATACGCGCACGGCTTAGAACCGTGTGGGGAAACCCTTGCAGGTCCGAATCCTGCCGGAGGCATGACGCCGGAGTAGTTCAGTGGCAGAACGCAACCATGGTAAGGTTGATGCCGGGAGTTCGATTCTCCCCTCCGGCTTGCCGTATCCATTACGGCTTTTGCGGCTTTTATCACCTCTGCCGCCTCTCCATACATGTCTCAAGAACATCTCATCCGCTTTCAGTGCACTGCCTGCAAGCGCTACAACTACTGGTCCACGAAGAACCTCAAGAATGTTGAGAAAAAATTAGAACTGTCCAAATATTGCAAATGGTGCCGAAAACATACAAAACACAAAGAAGCTAAAAGGACCTAAGTTTTTGACACCATTTACAAGGGAAGGGGTCGGGGAACGGGAATTCCCCGCGGCGTAAATCCCAGAACCGAGGGTTCTGGGGAGCGGCGGCGAGTCCACCCGGTTGAGCCGCCGCGACGCAATGGTGCCGAAAGCACACGAAACATCGGGAAGCCAAGAAAGCTTAGTCGCTTAAACACTGTACGGTGTTTAAGCGCAAGGGGGTGTATGTCAGTGGCAGACTTTCTCTCTCCAAAAGAGAAGACCTGGGTTCGATTCCTAGCACCCCCGCCTTCGCCTCGCCGAAGTTTTGCTCCGCAAAACGAAGGCGGGCCTACGCTATCTTAGCTTCGACCACACAAAGAGGTTTCGGCTCGGCTACGGCGAGGTAAAACCCGCTATTATGAATTACGTTTATATTTTGGGATGCAGAGATAAGAGATTTTATATTGGATGTACTTCTGATTTAAGAGATAGAATCGTAAGACATAATAAAGCACAAATCTCCGCTACTAAAAATAGATTACCAGCAAAGTTAGTTGCGTATTTTGCTTTTGTAAAAAATACACAGCATACAACTTTGAAAAATACCTCAAATCAGGTTCGGGCAGAGCATTCCTGAAAAAACATCTCCTGTGATAAAAATAGCCGCAATCTCAGCGGTTATTTTTGTTGTAGGGAAGTGAGAAATCGAACCTAAATTTTTGATAAATAACGCTTGCAGTTTTTTACTTGACACGCTATGCTTCGGGTAAACAAAATCCGCCATTCCCTCACAGAAAGAAGCGAAACTATGAGTCATGCTGACGCGGTTTTGCAGGAGCCCTTTGTACAACCTACCGAGCTGACGCCTCAGGATTGGGTCGCCATCGTACGTCATGCCGCTCGCGTCGTGACGCCATACCTCCATCAATTCAGCAGTTTCAAGTCGATCGCAAGCGGACAGGACTGCCACCTTCGCAAGGAGTTGACCGGCGGATGCAGCAGCGGAGAAGACATCTTGGTACTGCCGGATGGCATGACCAAGGAGACCGAGTTGCTCCTCCTCGCCGGCGTCATCACTTCCTTCGTCCGTCGTGAACCCAATCGGGCGCCAGAGGAGGTCGAAGAGCAGAAGATCCTGATCGACCGGAAGGGACGTATCGTTCTCTGGGATCTCAGATTCCGCTGGGTCGGAGAAGGCCACGGAGCGTGGCGAAAAGCGGAACGCTGCAGGTTCTCGTGGACGGACGACGGTACGCTCGCCTCGCTGATCGCCGCAGAGCAGGGACGGTTCGTCTCAGCGATGCAGCTCCTCCTCTCGAACTTGAACAGCGACCTCCGCGGATTGGCAGACCGAAAGCGCGAAGAGCTTCTCGATGTGGAGCGCCGCGCCGATGGCATCTACGAGATGCACTCGCGAATGTTCCACAGGCGTCCGGTTGTGGCCGCCTGATCCTGAAAGGAGCACAGACCATGTCGCCGCTGGGAGCATCATCCCAGCGGCGTTTTTATTTCGAAAAATCTGGAAACATTTGCCAGTTCTTGGTAGTTTGAAAGAACGTTCTAACGTCGTTCAAGATTTCCCGTTCCAAAATCAAATTCCGCCGCTGCCGCGGCGGAATTTGAAATCCCGATGTATAGTAGACCTTATGGACGAACTCATCCGTAACCTTAAACAAGCGGGCGTGCTGCGCTCGCGCCATGTCGAGGCGGCGTTTGGCGCCATTGACCGCAAAGACTTTGTGCCGCCCGAATACCGGGACGAAGCCTACGGCGACTACCCGCTGCCGATAGGAAGAGGTCAAACCATTTCCCAACCCTATACCGTAGCCTTTATGCTTGACCTCCTTGATCCCAAACCGGGCGAGCGCATCCTGGATGTCGGTGCTGGCTCGGGATGGCAAACAGCGCTCCTGGCCCAGGTGGTGAGCCAAGACGATCAAGATGATGAAAATGGTGAATCGGCCCACGGCCTTGATGAAATCGCAACAGAACGGCTTTACCGAGCGAAGCGATTTACCGAGCGAAGCGATTCACCGGCTTCATCGCGGGGAAGAATCTATGCCGTGGAGCGCATCCCGGAGCTCTGCGCCCTCGCCCGCGACAATATTTCAAAATATAACTTCATAAAGCGGGAAACTGTGGAATTACGCTGTGGCGACGCATTCTCCGGCCTGCCGGATGAGGCGCCTTTTGACAAGATCATTGCCGCCGCGGCCGGGGAAGAGCTGCCCGCCGCCTGGCGCGCAGAGGTCAAAAGCGGAGGCATTATCGTCGCCCCCATTGGCTCATCTATCTGGCGCTATACGAAACGCGGGCCGAATAAGTGGGATACCGAGGAGTTCCCCGGTTTTGCGTTTGTGCCTCTCGTGACCGGCGGGAACACGCCGCAGCCGCCCAGACACCTCGCACATGAGGCGCGGAGCAAGCCCCGGGAGTTGAAAACGCCATGGCGCACCGCCATCCTGCTTGCGGCAGCGGCCGCCGCAGCGGCCTTTGCGCCGCTGCGGCTCCGGGAGCCGGTGCATATTGAGATCGCCTCCGGCTCCGGCTCCCGGGCCATTGCCGGCGAGCTCAAGGCCGCTGGCCTGGTACGCTCCAAGTGGACATTCCTGGCTTACACCGCACTCACTGGGCAGGCCGCGGACCTAAAGCCGGGCGCCTACGAATTTTCCGGGTGGGTCAGCATCCCCGAGCTCGCGGCCGACATCGCCAGCGGCGAGTCGAACGAGCGCACCATCACCATTCCCGAGGGCTGGGACCTGCGGGATATCGGCGCCTATCTGGAAGAAAATGACATTGCCACGCGCCAGGAACTCTACCGCATCACCGGCGAGCCGGCCCACCGCTACGGCCGGGGAACGCGCTTTCCCCCTGAAGGGTTCCCCGCCGCCGGAACGGCGGCCCTCGACGGCAAGCCGCCCAGTGCCATTCTGGAAGGCTATCTCTACCCGGATACGTACCGCGTTTTCCGCGATGCCGCGGCGGCGGACATTGTCCTTAAGATGCTTGAAAACTTTGAGCGCAAGGTCATCCCGGACATGGGGCCTGAGGCGGAGCAACAAGGCAAATCTCTGGCCGAGATCCTCACTATGGCCTCACTCGTGGAAAAAGAAATTGCTGATCCGGCGGACCGCCGGATCGTCGCGGGTATCCTCTGGCAGCGGCTCGCCGCCGGTATGGCCCTGCAGGTGGATGCTACGGTGAACTACATAACCGCTAAGCGGCAGACGCCCTCGGCCGCTGACCTCGCCCTTGACTCGCCCTATAACACCTACCGCTACCCCGGCCTGCCGCCGACACCGATTGCCAATCCCGGTCGCGATGCCATCCAGGCCGCACTCCATCCCACGCCGAACGACTACCGCTACTACCTTTCCGCGCCCGATGGCCGAACAATATTCTCCCGCACTCTGGAGGAACATGCCCGGGCCAAAGCTCGATACTTACGCTGACCCCGCCAGAATGGCCGGACGATTGCGTAAACGCTCTATCCGTGGTAGGATAGCGTCTATGCTGTCCACCAAGGAAAAAACAAAACTGATTGAGAAATTCAAAACGCACGAGAAGGACACCGGCTCGACGGAAATACAAATCGCCATCCTTTCCGAGGAAATCAAACAACTGGCGACGCACCTGAAGCGCCACCCCAAAGACAACCACTCCCGCCGGGGCCTTTTGGGCATGGTGGCCCAGCGAAAAAAATTCCTGGATTACCTTGCCCGCAAAGACCTCAAGCGCTACGCCGCGGTTGCCAAGAAAATCGGACTCAAACGCTCGGCGCCATCCGGCGCCTGAATCACCCTATGCATAATCCCCAGATGCAGCACGATGACCAGCGGGTGGCGGTGTTCATTGACGTGCAGAACATGTACCATTCGGCCCGCAACCTCTACAGCGCCCGCGTCTCCTTCCGCGAGGTGGTGCGAGCCGCCGTCGCCGGGCGCCACCTCATCCGCTCCTTCGCCTATGTCGTGCGCACCAAGACCGGCGAGGAGAAGCCGTTCTTTGAGGCGTTGGAGAAGGAGGGGATTGAAATGCGCGTGAAAGACCTGCAGGAATTTTACGGCGGCGCAAAAAAAGCCGACTGGGACGTCGGTATGGCCATTGACGCCGTGCGCACCGCTGATATCGTGGATGTGATCGTAATCGTATCCGGCGACGGCGACTTCCTACCGCTCCTCGACTACCTGAAGGGGCGGGGCCGGAGAGTGGAGGTCATCGCCTTCGGCCGCAGCGCCTCACAGCGCATGAAAGAAGCCGCCGACGACTTTCTGGACCTGGAAGAGGAGCCGAAACGCTTTCTCATCCGCAGCCGGCGACTTGGCGGACGAACGGCCTCTGGCGACCGAACCGCGGTCCAGGAAAGTTCATAAAACAATAGCCGTAACAAAGAAAGACCTCGCCTCCGGACTCCTAGACTTTTCCCGAAGTCTATCGTCTGGAGGAGAGGCCTCGCCAACCTATGGAAGGCCAAAAATTCAATATGGAGATCGGATCGTCGCCGCTGACGGTTGAATTGACGCCGCTCGCCGGACAGTCCAACGGCCGCGTCATCGTGCGCCAAGGCGAGACGACCGTGCTCGTGACCGCGGTCATGAGTACTCACCCCCGCGAGGGCGGCGACTTCTTCCCGCTGATGGTGGACTACGAGGAGAAGTTCTATGCCGCTGGTAAAATTTTGGGCTCGCGCTTCGTGAAACGCGAGAGCCGGCCCTCGGAGGAAGCCATTCTGACATCGCGCCTCATCGACCGCACCATCCGACCGCGCTTTGATCTGCGCATGCGAAACGACGTGCACGTTGTCGCAACGGTCCTGGCTCTCGACGACCGAAACGACGCTGACCTTGCCGCCATCCTCGGGGCGTCCCTGGCCCTAGCACTCTCTGATATCCCCTGGGACGGCCCGGTGGCGGCGGTACGCATCGGCCGGCGTGAAAACGCCTGGTTCATAAACCCGAGCTTTGAGGAACGAAAAGGTGCGGAGCTTGACCTCGTGGTCTCGGGCACGGCCGAGAAAATCAACATGATCGAGGCCGGAGCCCGGGAGGTTCCCGAAGCCGTCATCGCCGAGGCCCTCGAACGGGGCCAAGCCGAAATTAAAAAACTCATTGCCTTTGAAGAAAAAGTCATCGCCGCCGCCAGGCCGACTAAGGCTCAAGTGAAACTCTTTGAAATTTCGGGGGCCGCCCGCGGAGCGCTCGTCAAAAATTTCTCCGGCCGCATCGAGGAGGCGCTCTGGACCAAAGAGAAGACCTTGCGCAATCAAAAGCTCGCCGCCCTGCGGGAGGAATGGCTGGCCTTGGTGCAGGCGGAATTTCCGGAGACATCGCCGGGCGAACCCGACTACCTCTGGGAGGACGAACTCGATGTTATCGTACACCGGCGCATCATCGCCCTCGGCGAGCGGCCCGACGGCCGGAAGCCGAATGAGCTCCGGCCGCTCCGGGCCGAGGCGGGCGTCCTGCCGCGCGTGCACGGCTCGGGCCTCTTTGTTCGCGGCGAAACCGAGGCGCTATCCGCGCTTACTCTCGGCGGACCCGGGGACGAGCAAATCATTGAGGGCATGGAAATCCGCGGCAAACGACGCTTCATGCACCACTACAACTTCCCGCCCTACGCGACCGGCGAAATCAAGCCGATGCGTGGCCCGGGTCGCCGCGAGATCGGCCACGGGGCGCTGGCCGAGCGGGCCCTCGCCCCGCTGATACCGCCCAAAGAGACCTTCCCCTACACCATCCGTATCGTCTCGGAAATCCTCTCCTCCAACGGCTCCTCATCCATGGCTTCGGTCTGCGGCGCCACACTGGCCCTCTTTGACGCCGGCGTGCCGATGCAAAAGCCCGTGGCCGGCGCGGCCATGGGGCTCATGATGGATGGCGAGCGCTACCGCATCCTGACCGATATCCAGGGGCCGGAGGATCACTACGGCGACATGGATTTCAAGGCCGCCGGCACGGCCGACGGCATTACAGCACTGCAAATGGACGTGAAGATTGACGGCGTCACCGTAGCGATGCTGGCCGAGACACTGACCCAGGCCAAAATCGCGCGGCAGGAAATTTTGAAGGTCATGACAAATACCATGCCGGCGCCGCGGCCGGAGCTATCGCCCAATGCCCCGCGCATCGAGGTCCTGAAAATAGACCCCGAAAAAATCGGCGCACTCATCGGGCCGGGCGGCAAGATGATCAACAGTATCATCGCCGCAACCGACGTGGATATTGATGTTGAAGACGACGGCACGGTCTTTGTCATCTCCGAGAAGGCCGCGGCCATGCAGGAAGCCCTGCGGCTCATCCGGCAGGCCACCCACGAGTACAAGCCCGGTGAGCTCCTGGAGGGCACGGTGTCGCGCATCTTCGGCTTCGGCGCCATGGTCGAAGTCGCGCCGAAAACCGAGGGACTCGTCCACATCTCCGAGCTTGCGCCGTGGCACGTCAATGCCGTGGAAGATATCGTGCAGGTTGGCGATCACATCCCGGTCATGGTGCGGGACATTGACGAGCAGGGCCGGCTGAACCTCTCCCTAAAGAGCGTGCCCGGCCGCTACTCGGCCGAGGACATTGAGCGGGCCGAGGCCGCCGGGACCATGGGCCGCCCCGCGCCCGGAGCAGTTATGCGGCGGGCCGGACCCGGAGCGCGCCCCGACCATGGCCGCGACGGCCGAGCCTTCGGCCGCGGCGGCCCGCGGCGAGAGCGCCGCTTCTAACGACTGCATATGGCCGATGAGGCGCCCCGAACTGAACCGCTCACGCCGGACGCCGACGGGCCGGCGCCGGGCGACACCGGGCGGCCCCGCCCCAAACCGGAACCGGCCATCCGCACCATGCGCTCAGATATTTCCGAGTTCCTAAAAAAGGAGAAACCCTCGCTCATATCGCTCCTGGCGCGCCAGGCCCAATGGGACGAATACCGCCCTCTGCGTCCGGTCATCCAGCCCTGGTTCCTGGCCGGCGCGGGTGCCTTTCTCCTTATTGCCGGCCTGTGGTTGGCCTGGTGGTTCTTCTCCGGGGGAAGCAATGCTCTCCAGCCGACCGCACCCCAAACCCTGGGCCAGCCCTACTTCCGTTTTGACGCGACAACGGAAATCACCATCAGCGCCACGCCGCAGGCCTTCCGAAGCGCCATCTCCAGCCCAGCGGCTGATCCGGCCGGCTCCCTTACGCGCCTGGCCATCAGAATCCGCGGTAACGGTGGAGCCGATGCCACGCCGGACCTGCCCGAGCTCCTGGCCTTGGCCGAGGCCCGGCTGCCGGCCGCTTTAGTGGAGAGTGCGGCTGCCGAGCCGCAACTCTTCCGCTACCGGGCGCGCGACGGCCGAGGCGAGCTTGGTGTGGCTGTGGAGGTCAGAAACCCCGGGCGGGCTCTTGAGAGCCTCCTTACCGCCGAGCCTTCACTCCCCGGCAACCTAACTTTTCTCTTTTCCGGCGCCCTGCCGCCGTCATCACTCACGCCCTTTGAAGACATCACCTACCGTAATATAAGCCTGCGCTTCCTCCGCGCCGCGGACGGGACAGGCCGGGATTTCGGCTACTTGCTCTTCCCGGCCAAACGCCTTATCGTCATGGCAACATCAGAGGAGGCGCTAGACGCGATCATTGATCGCCTCTTTGCCGAACGCTAACTATGGACCAAGCAGCCCAGGAACAGTTCAAAACACTCCTCCTGTCCGAGAAACAGCGGCTCGAATCCGCGCTGGCCGCATTTGCGACCAAAGATGCGAAGATGCGCGGCGACTGGGACGCGCGTTTTCCGCCGGCATCGGAACTTGCCGCCGCATCGCATTCCGCACAGGAGGAGCAGGCTGATATCCGCGAGGAGTTTGAGAGTGAACTTGCCCAAGAGCAGACTCTGGAACTGCGGCTCCAGGAGGTAGACGCCGCACTAGAGCGAATCAGGCACGGCACTTTCGGCACGTGTCTGGCTTGCGGCAAGGAAATACCCGCGGAGCGGCTCGGCGCCAATCCGGCAGCCGCATACGATATAGAGCACCAGACCCGTTAGAGCGTCTCTGGTATACAGTTGTGTCTATCCTGTCCCCAGCGTTTTTCACCTGCGCCGCTCTAACGGGGCCAGCCGAGGGAGTGACGGCGACCATGACCATAACGATGACCCTGTAGAAGCTTGTCATCGTCATAGTCATTGTCATGGTCACATTGTATTCGGCCCAGGTCGTCGGCCTTGATGCAACACCCATAGCCATTGAAGTTGACCTCTCGCCCGGCCTGCATTTGTTTTCCATCGTCGGCCTGGCCGATCGCGAAGTACAGGAATCGCGGGATCGCATTGGATCGGCCATCCGCAATATCGGCGCACGGCCGCCGCATAAAAAATCGGAGCGCGTCATCGTAAACCTGGCGCCGGCCGACATCCGCAAGGAGGGCCCGGCCTTTGACCTGCCGATTGCGCTGGCTTTCCTCCTGGCCTCGGGCCAGGCGCGCTTTCAACCGGCGGGAAAACTCTTTGTTGGGGAGCTGGCGCTCGACGGCGGTCTGCGGCCGGTCGCAGGAGTGCTGGCCATTGCCATCCTCGGACGTCTGGCCGGGTTTAAAACCCTCTACGTGCCAACAGGCAACGGCGCGGAGGCGACACTCATTGATGAACTCACGGTCAAAGAAGCGCCGAATCTCTCCGCACTCCTTGATGACCTCGAAGGCCGGCGGGAGCTGCCGCCGACGCAGCACAGCGATAACATCCCGGCCGCCGCCGATGCACCGGATCTCGCACTTATCCGCGGCCAGGAGCACGCCAAGCGCGCTCTTGAGATCGCCGCCGCCGGCGGTCATAATATTCTCCTCACCGGCCCGCCCGGCACAGGCAAAACCATTCTGGCGCGTTCGCTGGCGACTATTCTGCCGCTCTTGAACCGTGAGGAAATCATTGAGGTTACTAAAATTGCCAGTGTCGCCGGGCTGCTCCGGCACCGCGGCGCGGTCATCCGCGAGCGGCCGTTCCGGAACCCCCACCATACCGCATCGGCCGTAGCCATGACCGGCGGCGGACCGAGCGTGCGGCCGGGCGAGGTAACGCTCGCACACCGCGGCGTACTCTTCCTGGATGAACTGCCCGAATTTCCGGCCCAGGTACTGGAATCGCTCCGCCAGCCGCTGGAAGATCGGGTCATCACCATCATTCGCGCGGCGGGTGCGGCGACGTTTCCTGCGGATTTTATGCTCGTCGCCGCCATGAACCCCTGCCCGTGCGGATACCTTACGGATCCGATCCGCGTCTGCGCCTGTTCTCCGGGCGCCGTTGCCCGTTACCGCCGTCGGATTTCCGGGCCGCTTTTGGATCGCATTGATCTCATGGTTGAGGTCGGGCCGGTCGCGGCCGAGAAGCTTGAACCGGGACCAACGCTCGCCTCGCGCGAGCCTGGGCCAAGCGAGGCGGATGGCGTTGCCGCCGCCATCCGGGGACGGGTGGAGGCGGCGCGCGCCCGCCAGTATACGCGCTTGGGTCCTCTTCGCAGGACCACGAACGCCGCCATGTCCCTCCGCGAACTTAAAAATTTCTGCCGCCTAGACCCGGCGTGCCGCGACGTCCTGCGCGCGGCCTACGAGCGCTTCGGGCTGTCGGTGCGCTCCTACTACCGCATCATGAAGGTAAGCCGGACCATTGCCGACCTTGCCGGCGCGGAGACAATTGAACCGGCACACATTTTGGAAGCGCTGCAGTACCGGCCCCGCATGGAAGCATGAAGCGCGAATCAAGAAGCATGGACTGAACGAAATACGCCGGCTCAACCGGCGTATCTTGCTTCATGCTTCCTTGACTCCGGCTTCTAAAATGGGTTTCGCGCCCCGCGAATTTTAAAATGCACGTGGCAGCCGGCGGAGTTCCTGGTGGAACCGACCGAAACGATAATCGCACTCATTATTACATATCGGTAAATTCAGCTCCTCTAATCTCAAGATGCACATGGCAACCGGTAGAATTACCAGTCGAGCCCACATAGCCGACGACCTGACCTTGAGCTACGTTCCATCCGACCGAAACAGCAATTCTGCTCATGTGGGCGTACAACGTCTGGGTTCCATTCGGATGCGCAATGACCACATACAAGCCGTATCCGCCGTACCAACCCTGACTGCGGGCCACCAAGACGATGCCGCGGGCCGAAGCCAGAATTGGGGCGTTACAGTAGGTAGCAAAATCCTTGGCGTTAAGTCCGTGTAAACCCTGCGATATTCTTCCCCCGTTTATCGGCCGGATATAATATCCGGTATAAACGGGGCCGCCCGTGCCCCGCGCCGCCGTACTGGAATTCGTTAACGGTTCGCCTTCACCGTTCGGAACAATCACCACCTCTCCGACCCTTGGTTCGTAACCGAGAGGCCATCCATTAAAAGCCAGGGTTTCGTCGATGTCGCCTCTGTATTTTTTGACAATCCCCTCAATCGTCTCACCCCGAGCTACCGTGTGCTGGATGCTGTCGATGGGCAGTATGATGAGAGTCTGGCCGGGCCTTATGACGGTCGAGATGGTTAGATCATTGGCCCAGCGGATGGTGTTAACCAAAATATGGAAAGATTTTGCGATACTGGAGAGCGTATCACCGGGCCGGACGGTGTAAACAAAAATCTGGCCCGCCGGAGCGACGTCATCCGCAACCATCCCCACCGGATTCAGGGGTGCCAGGATGGCGTTCTTCTGGATGACGCTGAGACTATCCTCTCCGCTGTCATCCTCTCCGGCGGGCGGCCGGTTCTCCGTGCCAACGGCTGATGCGGCTGCGGCAACCTGGGCCGCGGGAGCAAAGACCGCCAGACCTTCTTCCACCTCCGGCGGCGACACATTGAAAATCCTGGCCAGGAACGAAAAGAATCCCGCATTGGCCGGCCGCGGCAGGAAGAGCATAGCGGCTATAAGGAAAAAGGCCGCCGGAAGGGCCAAACCCCCAATAAAAGCCAAAAGCTTCTTTGGGGAAAGAAGCGTTTTCAGGCCTAAATCGCTAGTTTTACGGGTGCTCCCTCCGGCTGGGTGTGAAAGGGGTGGAGCAGGAGCAGGCGAGTGTTCGGCAGGAATGGCGGGATCTTTTCCGGCCGGCAGGTGCCGATACCGAAAAATAAAGCATTTACGCGACTTTTCTCTTACCCAGAACTGCCACCCCACTATAGCCCCAGCCCCGAACAGCGGCAACCCCGGCTATGCACAAAAGCCGAACACCTGCTAGTGCCCCAAATTGGTGGCATAGGCCTTTTCTGCTAGGATGCACGCATTCATAGGCATGGATCTCATACTTTCTGTATTAAATGAGCGCCAGCAAGAGGCTGTCCAAACTACAAACGGCCCGGTTTTGGTCATTGCCGGCCCAGGCTCCGGAAAGACCAAAGCGCTTACCCACCGCATCGCCTTTCTCATGGCCTCGGGAGTGCCGGCGCGCCGCATCCTGGCGATGACGTTCACCAATAAGGCCGCCGAAGAGATGCGCCAGCGCATCCGGGCCCTGCTGGCCGAGAGCTCCGGCCGGAGAACCGCCCTGCCCTTCATCGGCACCTTCCACAGCTTTGCCGCAGCCCTGCTCCGCCAAGAGGCAAGCGCTATCGGCTACCGGCGCGACTTCACCATCTACGATGAGGACGACCGCATGGCCCTGATCCGCGAAATCATGAAGGAGCTCGCCGTGCCCAAACACATCAGCCCCAACGCGGCCGCGGCCATCATCTCCGACCTCAAGGCCGACCTTGTTGGCACAGACGAATACAACGCCGAAGATCCGTTCGGCCGGACAATCGGCCGGATCTACGAAAAATACCAGGCCCGCCTCCGCTCCTCGAACGCCCTTGATTTTGACGATCTCATTTTCCATGCCGTCCGGCTGCTCCGCTCGTCTAACGCCATTCGGCAGCGCTGGCAGGAACAGTTCACGCACATCCACGTGGATGAATACCAAGACACGTCCCTGGCCCAATACGAGCTCATCCGGCATCTTGCTCTAAGGCATAAAAACCTTTTTGTAATCGGCGATGATGCGCAGTCCATCTACTCCTGGCGGCGGGCCGATTACCGCAACATCCTGAACTTCGAGCGCGACTGGCCGGATGCGCGCGTTATACTTTTGGAGGAGAACTACCGCTCCACGCCCGAGATCCTCGCGGCGGCCAACCACCTCATCGTGAAGAACGAAGCGCAGAAGCCGAAGACCCTTTGGACAAAGAATCCAGCCGGCCGCCAGCCGATGGTGCGCGCCCATGAGAACGAGCGCGCCGAGGCCGAATTCATTGCCGAGGAGGCGCTGGCACTCCGCCGCGCCGCCTATTCGTGGCGCGACATTGCCGTGCTCTACCGCACCAACGCCCAATCGCGCGCTCTGGAGGAGGCACTAATCGAGCGCGCCGTCCCTTACGTCATCATCGGCGGCATCCGCTTCTTTTCGCGCCGTGAGGTGAAAGATCTCGTCGCCTACCTGCGCTACCTCCTGAACTCGGACGATGCACTGGCGGCCAAGCGCATTCTGAACGTCCCGCCGCGCGGCATCGGGCCCAAGACTCTCTTGGCCTACCTTTCCGGTCATGCCGCGAGCCTACCCGCCCGGGACCGCCAGCGCCTGAGCGCTTTTGAAGCCCTGCTGACCAATTTGGGCACGGCCATGGCCGAGTGCACGCTGGCCGATTTTTTTAAATTGCTCATTAAAACCATCGGCTACGAAGAGTACCTGGTCGAAGAGCGCGACGGCGCGGCGCGAATTGAGAACGTCCATGAGCTCGTCTCTGTAGCGCGGAAGTTCGACGCCCTGCCCACCCGGGAGGCCGCCGCAAAGCTCCTGGAAGAGGTGGCCCTCCTCTCGGCCGAGGAAGAATTTTCCGGCGAAGATGATCGGATGCGATTGATGACCCTCCATGCCGCCAAAGGCCTTGAATTTAAAGCCGTGTTCCTTACCGGATGCGAAGAGGGGCTCCTGCCGCACGCCAAATCCATCGCTGCGGGCAGGGCCGAGCTCGAGGAGGAGCGGCGGTTAGCCTATGTCGGCATGACCCGCGCCAAAGAGCACCTCTATCTCACCTGGGCCATCACCCGGACGCTCTTTGGCGAGCGCGAGGTCAACATGCCCTCGCGGTTTTTGAAGGAACTGCCGCCGGAGGTCGTTGAAGGAAGTTTCGGCGCCGACGAGGAAATGCTTATCATTGATGAATCATGATTCAAAATCAATGATTCATGCTTCGCGCCGCTTGGGGCAACATTTTTTAAAATCCGAAGCAGTACTCCGGGATATCATCGCCGCGGCCGAACTTTCGCCGGGCGATACCGTACTTGAAATCGGGCCGGGAACGGGTATTCTCACCCGTGCGCTCGCCGCACGCACCCAAACCGTCATCGCCGTAGAAAAAGATGCCGAACTTTTCCGCGCGCTCGAAAAAAACTTTAAAAGAGAAGGCGTCACCAACGTCCGACTTATCGGCGGCGATATTTTAAAAATCGGATTCGAGGAACTTGGCCTGCCCGCGCTTTACGCGGTGGTCGCGAACATTCCGTACTACCTGACCTCGCGCCTCATCCGAAAACTCTTGGAATGCGACCCGGCGCCGGAGCGCATGCTCCTGACACTGCAAAAGGAAGTGGCTGAACGCATCACCGCCCGGCCGCCGCACATGAACCTCCTCGCCCTATCAGTCCAGTCCTACGCTAAACCAGAACTCCTTTTTACGATCCCGGCGAGCGCATTTTCCCCGCCGCCAAAGGTAACCTCCGCGCTCATCCGCATTGCCGACATATCACGGGAGTTTTTCATTCAAAACCGCATCCGCGAGGAGGACTTCTTTGCGCTCATCCGCCAAGCCTTCCAGCACAAACGAAAACAGCTTGCCGCAAGCTTGGCCGTATCCTATCCGCGGAACACCATTCTCCGGACGCTGGAAGCGGCCGGGCTGCCGCTGACGGCGCGGCCGCAGGAACTTGCATTGGAGCACTGGGCAACGTTACTTCGTAATCTAAGCGCCTGAAAGTTTAAAAGTTAAAAAGTTTAAATCAGGTCGCATCCGCAGATGCCGGTGGCCGGATCCCAAATCAGGTTACCGTTTTTACAGACAAGATTCTTACAGCCGACCGGAACACAGTAACCATATACCGGAACGCTGCAGTTGCAGCAGGGCGCCCAGAGATTCACTCCGGGTGCCGGGTTATAGCTTTTGCCGCGGTAACATTCTGAAAAATCGTCCTTGGTCACGCCGCAGGTCGCCGGATTCTGGCTCTCTCCCGGAGCAGATCCGGCCATATCGCCCGCGCCAGCTTCGCCGTAAATAGCATCAACCTCGGCCCGCAGCTCGGCGTCCTGGATACTCGGGCCGGCCTCCTGCGCAAAGGCTTGCAGGATGATGAAATTGAATACGGCGCCGAAAAATTTCTCGCCGGAAGATGGCGCGGCGCATACTCCTCCCCTGACTGCAAGGGCAATTTGGCGTTCGACCACTGATGCGGCGGGGCGCGTAAAACCGGCCGGATATTCCTGCGCCAATAACCGGAGATCATAGCGGATGCCGTCTAAAAGCTGCTTACGGCGCCCTTCACGTTCAGTCGGCGGGAAATTATTCGCAGAAAGAACATAATCCACGAACCTCTCCATGATGGCGGCGGCGTCGCTGTTTTCAGTGATCTCGGAATAATAATCCTCGGCTACCGCGCCCCCCAGGACCATGATGCGGCGTATGGCGCGAATATAGTGCACATAGCGCGGCGGGAAAAGAAAAGGCGCGCCGGGCTTTATGACGTCCTCGTACCGCGGCAGGGGCGGAGCGCTTTTTCCCGTTTGGATAGAAAAATCTTGCCGAACAACGGGGATACCTGACGGCTGTCCGCTGCCAAAAGCGCCTTCCAGGGTTTCCAATATCGGGTTGGTAATCTCTTCAAGGGAGAGCGGCTGGCCGGGAAAAGCGTCTGACTGCCGGGATGTGCTAAGCGTCCCGCCCGCGGCCGCCGGCGGAAAAACGCTTGGCGCTGGCGGCAGGGGAGAACGCGCTCCGATTACCGGCAAATTCGGCTGGCTGGCGGCGGGAGGTGAAGCAGGAGTCCGCCAAAGGATAAAAAATACGACTACCGCAACGACTAGGGCGGCGACTGCCGTGATAAAAAGCCTAGGAAAGCCCATCTCGCCCAAATCGTATCACGTAGGAACAGAATTCTCACCAATGTTTGCACTACTACCGCCCATACTTATCCACAGAAAACCCCGTAAAAACGCACCGATGCTATAATCAGGCCAATGCCAGCACTTTTTCGGTGGGGCAGGCCATCCTTGAGCCGAAAAAGGATAGTTTCGGTCGTGTTCGTATTGCTTTTTATCGTGACTGGCGCCGCAGCCGCACTCGTTGCCTATCAAAATTCGCGCCTGCGCGCGGCCAAGCCAGCCCTGGCTGGTCAAACCCTGAACGCGGCCTCTGTGCTTGCCGCCCGCGATAGCGACGGCGACGGCTTGAGGGACTGGGAAGAAGCGCTTTATCAATCTGATCCGCAAAAAATCGATAGCGACGGCGACGGAACGCCCGACGGCGAAGAAGTGCGTAAGAGCCGCGACCCGGCCAAGGCCGGGCCCAACGACCCCTTGAACCCGGAGGCGGCAAACGACGCCATCGCCGACAGCGCGGCCGAGGATGACGACAACCTTACCTTTTCCGTTGCCCAGCAACTGCTTGAGTCCGGCGTTTTAAGCTCAATCGGCGCAGACGGCGGAATCGCGGATACCGAATTTCTGGATAACCTGGCGCTCCCCGCCGAGCTTGATCCGGCGCTTATATTGAATCGCGCGGCCACAATAACCATAAAGGACCTTACTGTTTCGCCGACTAATGACGCGGCTGCGGTACGCAACTACTTCAACAACGTCTATGCCGTTTATGCCAAATACCTCGTGCCGCTGCCGAAAGATGACCTCACGATTCTAAACGAGATCATGGAAAAAGAGGATTATACCAAACTCGCTGAACTTGATGCCATCATCCTGGCGCTGGAGCGCTCGGCGAGCGAAATTAAAAAAATCCCTGCGCCATCGGGATACGAGACATTCGCGGTAACAGAGCTTAACCACATCAAAAAAACAGCGCGCGCGATTCAGGTCATCGCCAGATTGCGCGAAGACCCCATTGCCGCGCTTGCCATGCTCCGCGAGCGGACAAAGCTCTTTGACGAGATCGCGCGCTCACGGACCGAAACAAAAGCGCTCCTTGCCAGCCGCAATGTTGTTTTTCCCGCCAGTGAAGGCGGTTATCAACTCTTCCAATAGCCATGCCTGCGCTTACAAACGCTTTCCGCCGCAAGATCTTCACTGCCGCAGCAGGCGCATTCCTTACTGTTTCAATTTTCCTGCCGCTGGCAAGCGCCCGGGCCGCAGTGCCGACGCTTGAAGTGCCTGGTCCGCTCGTCACCTCAAGCGGCATAACGGCCACCCAGACAACGCAGCTTCGCGCCCAGCAGGTCTTTGACCAAATCGCGACCAGGCTCCTGAAAATCGTCATCAGGACCCTGAAGGACATGATTATCCGCTGGATTATCACCGGACGCTTTGAGGGGCCGGTCTTCTCATTAAGCTATACCGCTGATGTACGAAAAAGCATAGAAAATGCCTCGCGGGCCATTTTAGAGGAACTCACCGGCATTCCGTTTTGTTCGGGCATCAGCGTGCCGTCGCGGGCGTTTTTCTCCTTTGGCGAGGATCTTACGCTTGCTTGCTCATTCCCGAATCTTGACCGCTTCCGGCTCGGCGAAGTGTTTGAGCCGTACATGCTTACCCAGAGCGTCAAAACCGAAAACAGCATTGAGGACGTCTGGGTGGCAGTTCTTGACCAACAGCGCCAGGCTTCGGCCGTGGCGGCAAAGGCGTACACCGAAGAATACCGCGCCGGTCAAGGATTCCTGAACATCAAGGACCCGCGAACCGGCAAAACAAAAACGCCGGGACGAACAGTTGCCGAACAGGTTAACGTGTCCCAGATCCTGGGGCCGGAGATCGGGGCACGGGTCGCTGATGACGTGCAGACCGCTATTGCCGAGATCATTGATACTGCCATTCGGGTAATCATTGAAAGGGGTCTCGGCAGCGGATCATCACGATGAAACAGCGCCGAAGTATCACTGTTGTAACTTTCCTCCTCGCGAGTTTGCTGCTCACCGCGATATTTAACGCTCCTCCGGCGTCTGCCCAGCTAACCCCGGAAGACCAACGCGTGGCCACTGAAGCAGAAGGGACAATCACTCCCGAGCAGCAAGCGCAGTTAAAGGAGCTTGAGGCGGCGCGGCAACCTGGCGCAGGGAGGGGTTTAACGCCGGTTGACCCTACCGCCGAAGCCGCAGGCTGCAGCTGGTATTCAGATGGATTTGGCTGCGTCTTCTACTCAATCTTAAACACTTTAGCTGACTGGGTTGTCGGCTGGCTGGTAAATTTTGCGGGCTGGTTATTTGATCTCGCCATGCAATTTGCCCGCGTGGATTTGCGGCAAATACGATTTGTAACCATCGGGTTCGGCGTTTCCCTTGGCGTCGCTAACCTGGCTTTCGTGCTTATCCTGCTCTGGATCGCCATTGCCACCATATTTGATTTTGAACCCTATACTGCAAAGCAGCTCCTGCCCAAGCTCATCATCGCCGCGCTCTTCATCAATTTCAGCCTCGCCATTGGCGGCGCTTTCATAAATCTTTCCAATGGCATCTCTGATATTTTTTATAACCGCCTCACTAAAAACCAGACTGCGACCATATACAACAGCATTGGAGCGCTGACAAGAATAGGCGCTGTAACGTCCGGGCAGACGTTAGTTCAGGCAGAGGGTGCCGTGGTAAAGACTGGACAAATCGAACGCCCGATAAAAAGAGATGAGATCATATCTGTCGCCACCCAGATAAAAATCCTGCAGTTGCTCGCCGCTCCGGTTCTTATTTTCGTGCTCCTCGCCGGAACAATTTTTATCATAGTGCGCCAGGTCTCGCTCATGTTCCTCCTGGCCTTCGGGCCGTTTGCGTTCCTGTCCATGATCCTGCCCTATACCCGCAAGTTTTATACCGACTGGTGGGAAAAACTTGCCAAGTGGTCGTTCTTCCTCCCGGCTTTCATGCTCTTCCTCTATGTATCACTTGCCGGCGGCGCCCAGCTCGCGGCTACAGTCGGCGGAAACACCACTGACCCCATCCCGGTTTTCTTCCAGTATTTCCTGGCCATCGCCCTCATGATTGGCTCGCTCATCGCCGCCGAAAAAATGTCCATATCCGGCGCGGGCATGGTAACAGGGTGGGGCAAGGGCATTGCTAAGGCCACCGGCGGCTGGGCCAAGGGAACGGGCAAGATGATCGGCGGACGGGTTGCCCAGCAGTACCTCACGACTGGCCTTGGCGGCGTGCTGGCACGCAGCCGATGGACGCGCTGGGCTAACCGGCCAGCCGAGGCCGCGGTGGCAGCTGGCCAAAAGATCCGGGAAGACCGCGAAAAAGCCGCATTGAAACGTCGTACTTTGGCCTCAAAGGCGTCGCCGGAGTACCGCTGGCAGCTCATGCGGACCATGGCTGATTCGGAAAAAGCCGACTTTATCCGCGAACTGAAACCGCATCAGCTAAAGCAGGCATTCTCATTGGAAACGGCCACACCGCGCCAGCGCATGGATCTTTACAAGGCCATGCAGAAGTTTGACCTAGAGGATAAGGTCGCGGAAGCGGCCCCTGATCTCACCTCGCTGGTTGAAATGGAAACACAGATTGAGCGTACCAATACTGCCCGCTTCCAAGATGCATTCAACAGCTGGATCGGCAGCGCCACAAAGAAAGAACTGGAAAGCCGCATCCAGCCAAGCGACATAAGAACAAACGTCAACCTGCAGGCCGCAATCACGGCAAGAGGCGTTGTTGACATTGACGACTTCAGGACCATCGGCAACAGCCGGGAGAAATCCGAGGCCCTGCGCGACTTCCTCACTGGTATGGGCGGCGGCAGTCTCGGCGCGGGCCTTGGCGAACTTGCGAGATCAAACCGCACGCTTGCCGAGGCTATACGCGACAGGGAAGGCGTCTATATCCGGCTCGCCCGCGGCATTGCCCTTGGCAAAAAATCGCCCAAAGGCACCGAGCCGGCGCCTGAACCTCCGCCGGCTCCAACCCCGCCCCCAGCCCCTGGCGGCGGCACCGCGTAATCAACTTCTATGCGACTCACAAACATCATAAAGACGGAAGAAATTGAACGCCGACTGGAAGCGCTCCCCGATGATTTGGAAAAGGCATTTGAAGACGAACGAACCGGGCGCATCATTTTTGAGGCCGGGCGAAAGCTGGGACTGCCGATTGACCAGGTCGGCGAAGTCGTTGAGCTCGTCGGCTATGCCATGCTCGGCTTTGTCAAAGCATCCGATCTCTTGACTCACCTCACGGAAATAACCGGCGACTCTAAAAAAGCAGATGAACTAGGAACAGCCATCAATCAAAACATATTTCTTCCAATCCGCGATGCGCTGAAGCGGGCATACGGCAACCAGTGGACAGACACTCCAGCCGCGACTCCAATGCCGCCACCCGTCGCAGTTCAGCCTCCGCCGCCGCCAAAACTGGAACAGCCGGCGCCGCAAGCCGCAATGCCTAAAAAACCCGAGCCACTCATTATCCATCCGCTTCCATCCCGACCGCGAGAAACAGGGGATAGCGGAGAACGTGTGGCGGGCAACGGACAGCGGATAGCGGATATCCGACCAGAAAAATTACCGCTACCGCCGCCCGCGGCAAAGCCGGCTCCCGTACCAGCAGCGCCCGCACCAAGGCCGTCAGCCGCACCAACCCAGCCGCCGCCAAAACCGGTTGAAAAGTCGGAAGCGACAAAACCGCCAGTTACACCGCCAATAATAAGTCCGCTCGGAACGCGGACTACAATGCCGACTGTCCAACCAAAGCCGGAAACTCCAAAAGTCGAGCCGCCAGCCCCGAGCCGGGTTGAGGGACCACCCCCTCCACCGCCATCAAGCGCGTACGACCGCGCTAAAGCCGCTATGGAAAAAGAACTTGCCGCCTTGCAGAGGCCGCAGCCGGCCGCAACAGCCAAGCCGCCGAAAGAGGATAGCGGACAGAGGATAGCGGATAGCGGCCCAGGAGTACTGCCTGCGGTGCCAACCACGAAAGAACTGCTCCAACGCGAGATAGAAAAATTCCGCCAGCCAGCGGTAGATAGCCAACAGCATATGGCAGATAGCATTAAGAAATCGCCGCCATCAACGCCCGCACCAAAACCCTTAAAGCTGCCACAGGAAAAAATTCCCAAGCCGCCAGCGCCGGACAAATACGAGGTGGATCCGTATAAAGAGTCGCCGGAATGATCAAATGATGAAATTGATGAATCGCTGCGCTTGATAAAATTGTTTGTGCACTATTCGTTCGAAAAACTTGAGATATGGCGGCTGGAAATCCAAATCACAAAAGCGGTGTACTGCACCACGAAAAAGTTCCCCAGAGAAGAACTTTGGGGAATAACTTCACAGATGCGGCGTGCCGCCGCCTCTATTCCTTTAAATGTAGCCGAGGGCAGTTCGCGAAAGAGCAAAAAGGACTTCTCGCTCTTCCTAAGGAGAGCTATCGGCTCACTACTCGAACTCCTTACCGCGCTGGAAATCGCGGTCGAGGAAAAATATGTGCCTCAAGAGGACTACGAGATACTTCGATCGCTGTGCCAAGAGGAATACTTTAAAATCATTGCTTTCGAAAAGCGGCTGCTACAATAACACGTTCACCAATTTCACCACTTCACCATCTTGATCTTCACCATGCAGCAATACCAAGTACCCCAATTCATAACCATTGAAGACCGCATCATCGGGCCGCTGACCTTAAAGCAGTTTTTATACCTCCTTGGCGCGGCGGCCATCGGCTTCATCGGCTGGTCGCTCCTCCACTTCATCCTCTTTATACTGATCACCCTGCCGGTCGCTGGCCTCTTTGTGGCCATGGCGTTTCTGAAAATAAACGATCGGCCGCTGCCGGCAATTCTCGCCGCAGCCATCGGCTACTATCTAAAACCCCGTCTTTACCTTTGGAGAAAAACCCCGCCCCCGCTCATTCCTAAAAAAGCGCCTACCCCTGCGCCGCCATCGCCGCTGGCCGGCATCCCGAAACTGTCGGAATCTAAACTGGATGATCTGGCCTGGAGCCTTGATATTAAAGAGCGCCTGGAGGATAGGGGCTAGCATTATATGCCGCCAAGTGCCGCGCAAAAATCCAAATCCGCCGCTGCCGCGCAGGAATTCCTGCCCATAGATTCCATCCGCGACGGCGTTATAGTCCTGAAGGGCGGGCAGGGCCTCCGCGCCGTTCTCATGGTATCCTCACTTAACTTTGCCTTGAAATCAGAAGAGGAACAGGATGCGCTAGTTTTTCAGTACGAGAACTTCCTAAACGCGCTTGATTTTCCCCTGCAGCTCGTCATCCAATCGCGGCGGCTGAACATCCGCCCGTACCTTGAGGTGCTGGCCGAACGCCAGAAAGAGGAGGAAAACGAGCTTTTGAAAGTGCAGATCGGCGAGTACGCGGAGTTCGTGAAGTCATTCGTGGAGATGACGGGCATCGTGACAAAAACATTTTTCGCCGTGGTACCGTTCAGTCCCTCAATGATGGAGCGGGGCGGCGGATTCCTGAAAAGCCTATCCGGACTTTTGGGCCGGTCGCCCAAAGGAGGAACCGCCGCGGATGGAAACGATTTTGAACAGGAAGCAAACCAGCTCGCCCAGCGCGTTGATACCGTAACCGCCGCCATGAAGCGCCTGGGACTGCGCGTCGCGCGCCTGAATACCGAGGAGCTGATTGAACTCTTCTACGGCCTTTACAACCCCGGAGAAACCCAGCGCGCGGCCCAGGAAAAAAATAACGAGCACCCATAATGGCCTTCCCATTTTTCCGAAAAAAAGAAGATGCACCCGGCCTGGAAATCGCGCCGGTGTTCCCGGAGGAGATATATCAGGCCGGAGTAACGACGCTCCGCGACATCATCGCGCCGGCGGCGCTTGAAATAAATCCGAGTTTCCTGCGTCTGGGCGAGAAGTTCGTGCGCACGCTATTTGTCTTTTCCTACCCGCGCTATCTGACCACGAACTGGTTTTCCCCCATCATCAATCTAGACAAAGTTTTCGACATTTCCTTCTTTGTCCATCCGGTGGATACGGCCATCATCCTCTCGCAGTTGCGTAAGCAAGTGGCGAGAGTGCAGTCGCAGATCTCGCTCCGCGAGGAAAAGGGGCTGGTGCGCGACCCCATCCTGGACACGGCCTACCGCGACCTGGAGGAGCTCCGCGACAAATTGCAGCAGGCCCGGGAACGCCTCTTTAATTTCGGGCTCTACATCTCCATCTACGGCCAGACGGCCGAGGAACTGGATAAGGCGGAGTCGGAAATACGCTCAATGCTGGAGGCAAGACTCGTCTACGTCAAGCCGGCACTCTTTCAGCAGGAAGAGGGCTTTAATTCCGCACTGCCCCTTAATACCGACCGCCTGGCCATCCATTCCTACTTAAACTCGGGCCCCATTTCCTCAACCTTCCCCTTTGTCTCCTTTGACCTGACCTCCAACCGCGGCATCCTCTACGGCATTAACCGCCACAATAATTCCCTGGTGCTGTTTGACCGCTTCTCGCTGGCCAACGCGAACTCGGTAACGTTCGCCGTGTCCGGCGCGGGCAAAAGCTACGCCATGAAGCTTGAAGTTCTGCGTTCGCTCATGTTCGGCATTGACGTCGTCATCATTGATCCTGAGCGCGAGTACCAGTACCTGGCCGAGACCGTCGGCGGCGCCTACTTCAACGTCTCGCTCACCTCGCCTAACCACATCAATCCCTTTGATCTGCCCGTGCCGCGGGAGGATGAATCGCCTTCGGATGTGCTGCGCTCCAACATCATCAACCTCATAGGGTTCTTCCGCATCCTCCTGGGCGGGCTCTCCCCGCAGGAGGATGCCATTTTGGACCACGCCATCACCGAAACCTATGCCGCCCGCGACATCACGCCGGACAGCGACTTTGCGACGGCCGTGCCGCCCACGCTCTCCGACCTCGAGCTCGTGCTGGCTGCGACCGAAGGCGGCGAAGACCTTGCCGTGCGCCTGAAAAAATACACCCAGGGCACCTGGGCCGGGTTCATCAACCAGCAAACGAACCTGGACGTGAAAAACCGCCTTGTGGTCTTCTCCATCCGCGACATGGAAGAGGAGCTCCGCCCCATTGCCATGTACCTCGTGCTCCACTTCATCTGGAACCTGGTGCGCTCGGAATTAAAAAAGCGCCTGCTTGTGGTGGACGAGGCCTGGTGGCTTATGCGCTACGAGGACGGCGCATCCTTTCTTTACGGCATTGCCAAGCGCGCGCGAAAATATTTCTTGGGCCTGGCCACCATCACCCAGGACGTGGCCGACTTCATGGGCTCGCCCTACGGCAAGCCCATCGTCACCAACTCCTCCATGCAGCTCCTGCTGCGCCAGTCGCCGGCGACCATCGCCTCGGTCGTGGAAATATTTAACCTCACCGATGAGGAAAAATTCCTTTTATTGGAGTCCGAAGTGGGGGAGGGCATCTTCTTTGCCGGGCTGAAGCACGTGGCCATCAAGGTCGTCGCCTCCTATACCGAGGACCAGGTCATCACCTCCGACCCGCAGCAACTGCTCTTAATAAAGAAGGCCAAAGAGGAGTTTGAAAAGGCCCATCAAACCGAATCGCAAACCTAACCATGCCGCCAGAAGCCCAAAAACAAGCGCGCTGGTCCGAAACAATGAACCGTTCCCGCCAACAGCGGCCGTCCGGGACGCCGCAGGGGCAGCCGGCCGCATCCGCGGAGGCAGGCGTTGGTACCGTAACGTGGTTCATGGTACTTGCCGGTACCGCAATGGCCTCGCTCTTTGCCCTTGTGCTTGGGTTTATTCCTCCCCTGGCCGCGGCCGTGAATTTCCTCGTAGTGCTTTCGCTTTGGATGTGGGCAAAGCACCACGGCCTGCGCCCGCCCACGTTCGCCTCCGCGGCCCGAAAAGTCGGCGGCAAGCTCGGCGCGGCCGCGGAACAAATTCCCGGATCCGATTTTATCTATATAGCGCTCGGTGGTATCACGCCGCTCATATATCTTGCCGCTCTTTGGTGGAACAACCGCTCTCAACGCGATAGGCTAAAGTCAAATGCCGCGTAATCACGATACCAAACTCGCATACATTCTCGCCTTTGCCGCAATACTTGTTGCCGCAAACTGGTTTGCCATTGCCCAGACCGCGCCGCTTCTGACTTTGAGTGCATCGCCGGAACTGCCCATTGCCGGCGATACAATAAAGATTACCGCCGAGCCAACCAATTTTACGGCAACAAGCACCAATTTCACCTGGTTTAAGAATGACGAAAGACTGACCGCCGCATCCGGCCTCGGAAAAAATACGCTCCTTGTGGCTACAGATCCTGATGGCGCCGAGCTAATAAGAATTAGGCTTGAAGTGAACCCTGGAAAAGGTTTTGCATCGGGCACCGAAGCGCTGAACATTTATACCCTTGCTCCGCCATCGCCGGGGAATGACATCATCGGCGGAATTGCCAGCGACTTCACGCTTGAGGCATCCAACCAGAGCCCGGACGTCGGGGAGGCGGTAAGCGCTGAAGTGATTACTTTCGCTTTTGATAAAAACGCGGCCAATTACCAGTGGTATATAAATGGCGCGCTTGATCGCGCCCAGAGCGGCCGCGGCCGGTTCCGCATCTCTTTGGCCGCGCCGGCCGAGGGCGCGGCAAAAACCGTGCGCGTTGATGTCACGGCGCCCGGCGGCGAGACCCGTTCCAAAAGCGTTATTGTTCAAACGGCGTCCGCGCCGTTCTACTGGTGGGCCGATACGACAACGCCGTACTGGTATAAAGGAAAGGCCCTGCCGTCCATCGGCGGTCTTGTCACGGTGATGGCCCTGCCGAACGTACGAGGCCCTGCCCAGCTTTCCTACCAATGGCAGATCAACGATTCGATCGCCTCGCAGGTCTCGGGCGCGGGGCGCCAGACATATTCCTTCCGGCTGGCCGTCCCGGTTGAAGAAAAAATCGGCGTGCGCATGCGCGACCTTGCCGGAGCGTTTGACAAAACCGTATCGCTCGGCGTCGGGCCAGTGGATCCTATTGCCGGCATATATGAACTACGGCCGCTCCGCGGCATCGCCTACGAAGCCTTGCTCCGTGAATTCTCGGCGTCTTCGGGCGAGCCGCATGAATTTATCGCCGTGCCGTTCTTCTTCCCCAGAACCGCCAGCCTTATATACCGCTGGAATTTGAACGGCAAGGAAATCATCGGCGAGCCGCCGGATCCGTGGAGGTTCATACTAACCTCAAGCCCGAATACGCCGGCAGTGGACGGACTTTCTATAATTACTGAAGACGCGGCGCAGCGCTCTCGCCGAGCGTCTGCCGCCGCTACTATTAGGTTGCGATAAGGGACATCTGTCATGACAAGCACAAAGCAAACCATACGCCCTGCTGCGGTCTTACTTGTGTTTGTGCTGTCTGCCGCAACCCTCATGGGCGCCGCTCCGCCATTCAATGCATTGGCCGCCGCTACCGAAAAGAGCGGGAGCGGCGACGGTCAAATCATGGAATACCCTGGTACTGGGAGCGGTGGCGAGCAAATCAGGGAATATCCTGGTGGAACTGTAAGCGCGCAGGGCGCAAAAAGCGGCGGCGGCGCCCAATCCCAGCAAGGCGTAAAGAGTCAGCAGGGACGAGATGTAAGTAACTATCTCTCTCAAATCTACATCTGGTTCCTTGGATTCGTCGGCATTGCCGCGCTATTCGCCATCACCCTCGGCGGCGTGATGTACATGTTCTCCGGCGCCAATATCACTAAAACCGAGCAGGCGAGAAAATGGATCACCAATGCCATCTGGGGCATTATCCTCGCCGCGGCTTCTTTCCTTATTCTGAACACTATCAATCCAGACCTAGTCACACACGGATTTAACCTCCAGATTCCGGAGATAACACTGCCAGCCGCTCCACCGCCAGCCGCACAACCATCTAGTGCGCCACCGGAAACTCGGACTGGCGGTCCACGAAACACACCATGAAGCGCAATCTCATCATTGCCTCTGTCGTAGCGCTCCTCCTGCTCGGTGCACTAACCGCGTACTTTCTCCTGCGCCCCGCCGGGCCCGGGGAGCGAACATTCCTCGGCGGTCTGCCGATCATCGGAGGCCGGGCGCCGCTGGCACCCGGCGGCATGCCGCCGGGCCTGCCTGCCGACGGCCAATCCGGCACCGCGCCCGAGGCGCGCCTGCGCGAGATCATCAACCGCGATATTCTTGCGCCGGCTATGGGAGCCGATGGCAAGTCGCTCTATTTTATAGACCGCGCCAACGGCCATATTATGCAAAGCGATTTGGAAGGTAATAACGAAGCCACGCTGGCCAATCTGACTATACTGTCTGGTTTTGAAGGACTTTGGTCTCCTCTGAAAAACCGCGTTGCTATTGCCTACGCAGAACAAAATGCCGTAAAGCGCTTTGTTGAATCCACGGCCACGGCTACACCTTCATATTTCCTGCCAGCCAATGCCATTGCCGCGGCCTGGTCGCCGGACGGCCGCAGCATCGCCTACCTCACTCGCCAGGGAGAAACCACCAACCTTGTCATTGCCGATCAGGCCAACCGCGGCGGCCGCACGGTGTACCAAACGCCGGTCCCGGACTTCGCCGCATCGTGGGCGGGACGGAACACTATTGTTCTCGTATCGCGGCCTTCGGGTCTTGCCCCATCGCTGGTCCTGCAGTTTGATGCTGTCAGCCGCAGCGCCGCGCCAATCCTCACCGGCAAGCGGGGGATTATCATAGCGCCCGCGCCGGACGGAAGCGGATTTCTTTTCTCCGAATCATCAGCTCGCGGCGAGGCGCGGCCGCTCTCCTTTTACCGCTTGGCCGAGCGCAGTATAACCGCTCTCCCCGTCACGACGCTGGCAGAAAAGTGCGGATTCTCTCCGGACAGCAAGAAAATTTATTGCGGCGTGCCGCGGAGCATTGCCGCGCCTTCACCCGATGTGTGGTATCGCGGCGAAGTGACGCTCGTTGACGAACTTGTTGAAATTGATATTAAAACCGGCCAAACAAAGTCACTCGCCGTGCCTAACTTGGACATCATATCCCCCTTCACCTCACCAAACGGTTCATTCCTATTTTTCCAGGACAAGACAACGGGCGCCCTGTGGCGGCTGGCGCTTGAATAGCGAACCCTGGGGCTGGTTACCGGATTTGACGACCCGCCTCCGCTAAAGCTTTGGCGGGTTATTTGTTTGTCGCTGCTCGCGCGGCTTGCAGACAAACAAATAAAAAAGGCCCCGGATCCAGGAACCTTACTGCATGGTTCCTGAATCCGGGGCGGGACAAAAGAGCTGACTGGTGCGGGGCGGCCGCGGTCCAGGAACCAAGAGCGCGATAACCCTCGCGCCGAGACCTGGATTATATTACTCCCTCCACCTTGCGATGACGACACCATCGCCGCTAAGACCGACGATGTCACCGCGCGCCCGCACGTCGCCGCGAAGCGGCGCCGTGCTGCCGTCGTTGAACTTCGCTCTGGGGCTCATTGCTTGACGCGTCTCCCAGCCGATGGCGCCCTCTCGCGGCAGCTGTTTTTTTACATCCAGCCACCGGTCATGACCGGGTAGAGAGAAAGTGGCTTCGCGCGTAGTGCTGCCGAATGGCGCCGTACTGCGGCTGCCGATGTAATTGTCTGCGGCGAGCCAAGCCAGCAGTACCACGACCGCGAGTACCGCCAGGCCGACGAATGGCTTCCCTCGCCAGGCGTTCAGGACCGCAGCGACCACGGTGGCGCAAACGAGCCCCAACGCCAGAAACATGAGCAGCAGCCGCTGGCCGGCCGTAAGCCACTTATACAGAACGGTGGCTCCTTTTTCCTCGCCGCTATCGCGGAGGATGGCGGCGCGGCACTGCAGTCGCTGCTCTTCAATGGTGTCAATCCACTTGAGCAGCTGATTCCTGCGCGCCCCTGACGGCTCGGGCAGTTTTAGCGACCCGCTTGACGCACGCACGGCCGATGTGACCTCGTTTTGCAGCTCGCTGAAGCGCTGGCTCAACCATACTCCCTGCAGGCGGTCCAGATCGCGGCAGAACCTTCGTGCGCCGAGACGTGCCTGCAGCGCCGCCGGATCATTCCGTTCGGCCGCCGTGAGCTCGGAGCTGACGGCCGCATCGGTCAACGCCTCGCCGAGAATGGGCCAGTCCGCGCGAAATGCCGCGCCGAGCGCCGGCAGCCCGAAGGAGAACACGACCCAAAGGACGAACGCTGCTGCTGCGAAGCGCTTGAAGGCCGGAAGATACTGCAGGAGGGCCAGGATAACGATGAACCCTAGTAGTCCCAGGCCGGTCCAGAGACTGCTGATGAGGCCGCCCCACCGCATGAAGACGAGCGCGATGATGGCGAGCACGATCTGCGCCCCAGTAGGCATCACCTATCTCCTTCCGATAGTAAGATGGGCTATGAGTTCCTGGAGAAAGTCGCCGATAAACTCGGCAGTAAGGTACTGCCAGAAGGTAATCGGCTGTCCGCCGGCACCCGGCGGCGGAGCGGCGCCAGTGGGCGCCGCAGTCGGCCGGACTGCTGGCACAGCCGCGCCGCGGCGTTCGCGCAGCCGCCGGTTGACGGTCCGCCAAGCGCGGCCAAACTCATCCCGAAGCGCTACGGGGGTGTACACGAGGCTGAACAGAAGCAGGACAAACCATCCACTCCAGGCCAACCACCGTACCCATCCCCAGAACCACGTCCAGATGCTCGCGATACCATCACCCCATGAGGCAAGCTCGGCATCCGTAGCGAACTGGCCGCGGAAGAAAAGGTTGTAGTTTCTCTGCGCCTCTTCGGACTGGCCGAATACCAACGCCGGCCCGAAGCCGAAAATGACGAGGTTGACTACTAGTATGACAACCGTAAGCGCCCATGAGACTGCCAGACGGAAGTTGTTGCTGGCGCGGAAGCGGTTGAAAAACCAGTCAAGGAATGCCCTCACGGGGATCACGCCCCTTTCGCGCAGTACGTAAGCTAAGGCGGCGATCGGTGCGGCGACGCGCCAGTAAAACGCGAGTACTGCCTCGTAAATCATCCAAACACGGATCCTGCTCCGATCGCGAAGTGCGCGAACCGATCCGAGAAGCCGGACAAGAGTCCTACGCATGCGTCACACTCCCTTCGTATCTTCGCGCCCGCGCCGCCAGGCCCGACCGATGACGCCCCAAAGAGATCCGCTGCCGAGTTCAGCATCATCCGGCCGCTGGTAGCGCCTGGGTTTCGGGAGGTGCGACTTGCCGTAGAGGTTCTCGATCCTTACCTCGTGGCCGAGAATCTGAATGGTCACATCGCACTCATCCTCGTCAAAGACAAGGTCCTCCCGGAGGAAACCGTTGGCATCAGTGACCTTGTCCACGATCCGTGGTGCGGCTCCGAGCGGCGAGATGATGAGCCGGACTGGAATGTCGCGGCCCGGTCCGCCCTCGGCCAGCATCACCGCAACCGAGATGACGTACTTTCCCTCATCGCCTTCCGCCCGAACGAGCGGAGGGGCGATGCGCTTCACCCTCTCTGCAGAAGCGCTGAAGGTGTGGCGATCGGTCACGTGCACGCCGGCCACCTGGATGGAAACCGCATGAGTCCCGAAGCCGAGGCCGGTGAAGGTGTATGCCGCACGGCCGTCATCCTCGGTGTTCGGGGTAACTATTTCGTCCGGACCAAGGTAAAACGTAACTGCCTGACCCGAGATCGGCACATCGCGCCGCTCGGAGGTGAGTATCGCGACGGCGAGGATGTCGCCACCGGTTAAGCTTGGCTGGGGGGTGAGTTCAAGAGTGAGCCGCACCTGACCCAGCCCTCCTCCAATGAAGCCTATGCTGGATTTGGCCATCAGGCCCTCCTTTTGGTTGTTGATTCCTTTGTTATTAACGTACAACAAGCCAGTAAATAGTATACAAAAAAATAGATAAAATGTCAAAATTAAAACTAAAAAATCCGGACGCGCTTGGCGTCCGGATTTTCGTGTATGCCTTTATGGGTACGGCTTCACAACCACGCGCCGGGCCTCGCCCTCGCCGACGGACTGGGTGGTGATATCCGGATATTCGGCCAGCGCCATGTGCACGATCCTGCGCTCAAAGGGCGGCATGGGCTTTAACATGAGCTCGGTGCGGTAGAGCCGCACCCGCTTGGCCACGGTTTTGGCCTCGGCTTTCAACTCCTCCAGGTAATGGAGACGGTAGCCGTTAACATCAAGAAAAAACCCTCTGACATCGGGGTACTCGCGCTCAATGATGCGCTTGGAAAGATATTCTAACGCCCAGAGGTTCCGGGCCTGCGCGCCGATAAGAAAGCGCGCCTCGTCGGTTGCAATATTGATATAGGGGATGGAAATTTCGGCAATGGATCGCTCCTCAACGTCAGCCCGGATGCCCATCTTGGCGAGAATTTGGGTGATGCGTTCGCTCGTCGCGCCCATAGGACATGCTACGCTCTATAATTTGCTGCTGGAGCATAGCAAAGATGTTGAAGACTGTCCAGTAAAAGGCCAGGGCTGAAGGCAGCGACCAGGAGATGGCGGCGATGATAATGGGAAAGACATAGCGCGCCTGCCACTGCATGGCCGTCGCGAAATCGCCGGGCCGGGATGAAGAAACCGGAACCTTCGGCATGGTGTAGGACTGCAGGAATTGTGATGCGCCCGCGGCGAGCGCGAGCGCAATGGACGGCTGGGTAAGATCGAACAAGCCGAACGCAACCGGATTGAATGCTGCAAATTGTGAAAAGAATGGATAGAGGAGAGAGCGATTAGTCACGGCCAGGCCTTTCCAAAAAAGCCGATAGAGGCCGATGAGCACGGGTAACTGGATCAAGAGCGGCGTGAAACCCGAAAGCGGATGGATGCCTTGGGCGCGGTAAAGCGCCATGGTCTCACGGCCGAGCGCTTCCTTATCATTTTTAAAGCGTTCCTGGACCTGACGGAGCTTCGGCTGGATCGCCGCCATGGCGCGCTGGGAATGGATGGTCTGACGAATGGAGGAGTGGAGGAGGATGCGGACTATAAGGGTAAGAACAATAATAGCCAAACCAAGATCATGGTATGGAAGAATGAGGTAAATAGCGACGAGGCCGTTTAAAAGCGGCCGGGTGATAAGCTCCCGGTATACGAACGAAAGTACGCTCATAGGCGAGTGATACGGCCGGCGCAGAAAAGGCTGGGACAGGAGCACCACGAAACACTGCCGGAGTCTAGATTGACGGGTAGTGGTGGCATCATACGCTAGACAAACAAACGCGGCGCAGGCGCTGGGCGAGTGCTGCGGCCAGTGCCCGGCGCTGGGATCCCGGCATTGCGACAACGGCCGGATGCACGTATACCATGACCGCCGCCGGAAACGGCACAGCGGCCCACTCGCGCCGGAAGGACTCGCCTAGCTGCCTCCGGATGCGGTTACGCTCGGTACTGCGTTTGGCCACGCGGGTGGAGATAATAAAGAGTAGGCGGGCCGCCGCTGGACTGGACGTGCGGCCCCAGACAATCTTGCCGAGCTCCGTTTCAAAGCGGCGGCCTCGGCGCGCCAGCGCACGCACCTCCGACCGGCCGGAGAAGCGCATTGTCCGGGGAAGCGTCATGTCACACCGTAAGGCGACGGCGGCCCTTGGCGCGCCGGCGGGCCAGCACTCTCCGGCCGGAGGGCGTGGCCGACCTTCGACGGAAGCCGTGCACCCGCGCCCGCCGCCGACGCTTTGGTTGATAGGTCTGTTTCATGGTTTTAACGCTGCTTACCCCGTTAGTATACCCGCTCACATCGTTGCCGCAACCGCCGGCCGGAGGAAAAAATCATCTCCACAGGTTCTTAACATGTTTTTAACTTCAGCGCTCCTTTTGCGGCTGTCGCAGTGCTCGCTATAGTAAAGTCCGAACTCCTTCCTCTATGCCGCCACCCAACGAACCTGTCCGCGCCAACTCCCTCCTCGACCGGGCCGAGGTCTGGAAGAGCGTGCTCGCGGAGATCGAGCTCACCACCTCACGGGCGAGCTTTGTTACTTGGTTCCAGGAAACGGCCATCGCCGACATTGCGGACGGCGTGGTCACCGTCTCGGTTCCGAACGGATTTGCTAAGAACTGGCTGCAGGACAAGTACCACCGCGTGATCCTGCGCTGCCTCCGGAACCTCCTCGTCGAGACCCGTGATGTGAACTACGTCGTCGGTGCGCTTGACCGACCCGCGGCGGCGCGGCCCAAGGCCCGGCTGAACCCGCGGCCGGCGTTCCTCGAACCGCAGGAGCGCCTTGAGCTCCGTGAGGGGGCGGCCGACCCGGAGAGCGGGCTGAACCCGCGCTACCTCTTCGAGAGCTTCGTCGTCGGCTCGTTCAATGAACTCGCCGCAGTCGCGGCCCAGGCAGTGGTGAAGAACCCCGGCCTCACCTATAACCCCCTCTTCATCTACGGCGGCGTGGGGCTCGGCAAAACGCACCTCATCCAGGCCATCGGCAATGAGGTGTTAAAGCAGCGACCGGAGGCGAAGGTGCGCTACGTACCTTCCGAGAAGTTTATGGGAGAGATCGTCGACGCCATCAACACTAAGACCATGAACCAACTAAAGGAGCGCTACCGCAGCGTCGACCTCCTTATTATGGACGACATCCAGTTCATCGCCCGCACCGAGAAGATGCAGGAGGAATTCTTCTATGCCTTCAATGCCCTCTACGAGCGCAACAAGCAGATCATTATCTCCTCCGACAAGCCGCCGGCGGCCATCCCGACGCTCGAACAGCGCCTGCGCTCACGCTTCGAGGGCGGCATGATCGCCGACATCGGCGAGCCGGACTTCGAGACGCGCCTCGCCATCCTAAAATCCAAGCTTAAGGGAAAGAATCTCACCCTTCCCGATGACGTGCTTGAGTACGTCGCCAGGACTGTAAAATCAAACATCCGCGAACTCGAGGGGGCGCTGAACCGCCTGCTGCTGCGCACCACCATGGCCGCTGCCCCGCCCGACGTCGAAGAAACGAAGCGCATCCTATCACAAGTGTCCGGCGCGCCGCGGCGCTTCATCTCACCGAAGAAGATCATCCGCACCGTAGCTGAATTCTATGACGTCACCGAGAAAGATATCATCAACCGCAGCCGCCGCAAGGAGATTGTAAAACCCCGCCAGATAGCCATGTACCTCCTCCGGGAGGAGCTTAAGTGCTCCTTCCCGTTCATTGGTGAGAAGCTCGGCAAAAAGGATCACACGACCGCCATCCACGCCTATAAAAAAATCACCGCCGACCTTATCGCCCACCCCGAACTCGACGGTGAACTAAAAACACTTAAAGAAAAAATATATACACCACCGGTATAGCGTGTGGATAAAAAGCTTATTTCCAAAGCACAGGATGTAAATAAAATATCCTACTTAAAAATTCATTACTCTTTACTCCATACCTATCCACTTTTCATTCCATAACAACACCACCCGCTATAGAGAAAAAAATATTAAATAACAAATACTTTTAAGGCTTTTACACACATTCCGCAACCCAATAACAACAACTATATTCAACTTATTATGAAAATTACGTGTACAACAGAAAATCTCCGATCAGTGGTTGCGGTTGTGGAAAGGTTTACCGGGCGGCACATTACCCTCCCTATTTTGTCTTATATTCTTTGTCGAGCTGATGATAAGAAAATTATTTTTACCGCAACAAACCTTGAGATCGGTATTGAACGCCACGTGCCCGGCAAGGTGCAGAAAGCCGGTGCGGCCGTCATCCCCGCAAAACCATTCACCCAACTTCTTACCACCATCCGCGACGATACTATCACTTTAGAGGCGAGGGCACAGCAAATTATTCTCCACACGCCGACAGCAGATGTAACCATAGTGAGCTTGAATCATAATGATTTTCCAACTCTCCCTGTAATAAAGCGTGAATATACATTCTCCGTGCCAGCCCAGGAATTCACTGGAGCTTTGGAGCGAGTTTTGCCGGCAGCCGCAACTTCCGACCTAAAACCCGAGCTTTCAGGCGTGCTTCTCTCAACTGCGCCAGCCACCCTCACTCTCGCGGCAACGGATTCCTTCCGTCTCGCCGAGCAGACTATGACCGATCACCCGGGTATCCGGGAGGAACTCGCCTGTATCGTTCCCTTGCGCACGACCCAGGAACTTTTCCGCAGCCTCGCCGCAGAGGAGGGCGGCGATGTCCGGGTGAGCATCGGCGAGCATCAGGCGGTGTTCGAGTGGGGCGGCACGCGGATCCTATCGCGGCTCGTTGACGGCACCTACCCGCCCTACCGCGCCATCATTCCCGCCGCCTACGAAACTACGCTTCTCGTGAGCCGCATTGATCTCATGGAGAAGATCCGCATGGCCGCGGTTTTCTCAAGTCGCCTGAACGACGTCACGCTCCGCTTCTCACCCACCGAACTGGAGGTCGCGACCGACAATGCTGAAACCGGCAGTACCCGCGCCCGCCTCCCGGTCAAGGGGCGCGGAGCTTCAGGTTCGGCTGTATTCAATTACCGCTACTTCTCCGACGGCCTCGCGGCGGCCGGCGGCGAGAACATCCTCCTTTCCCTGAACGGCGTCTCCGGCCCCACGCTCATCTCAAACCCCGGCGACAGCTCCTATCGCTACCTAGTGATGCCGATCCGGTCGGTATGAACTGTTTTGTGTTTTGTGATTTGTGATTTGGAATTTTCAAGGCAGCGGTACGATGGCGCTGCCGATGTTGCCGACAAGATCGTAGGCGCGCACTTCAACTGCGCCGCTCGGCGCAGCGGTCCCGCTGAGGGGCAGGCTGAAGTATAGCGGCGAGGACGGCTGGCGGCGTGATTCCAGCACGCGCTCGCCCGAAAGGAGGGAAACCTCACGCAGGCCGAAGGGCGCATCCACCGCGACCTCGAGAGTGAGGGCGTCGGCGCTTTGCGATTTTTTCTCAACAGTGAGGCGCGGCCGCTTTTCGGGGATATGCACGTCGTCCGTGCCGGCCGGGGCGCTTGAGGGATTGCGCGGCTGGAAGCCTGATGAAGCCAGCCAGCGCCCGAAGGCCGCCTCCCAGTTCCGGTATTGCGGGTCGGATGACGGGTCGGCCGGCGGCGGGCCGGTGATGTCGGCGCGGTCGATCCAGTAGAGCGGGTCATGCGGCGTGCCAAAGCCGACCAAGCGCCTTGTTTCGGGCGGGGTAAGGTCGGTGGCGCGTTTGCCCGACACGCTGTCAACGGCGATTACGCTATCGCCCTGCCACACTCCGGCCAGGACCGGTTTGGTGACGTCGCGCGGGGCCGGTATAGGGAGTTCCTCCGGCGGAAACGCCGCTAAAGCAAATTCCATGAAGGCGTGCCAGGCCGGCGCGGCGGCGAGCACGCCCGAGCCCTTCTGGCGGATCTCGGAGTTATCGTTGTTGCCGGCCCACACGCCCACGACAATGGCGGGCGTGTAGCCGACGGTCCAGGCGTCGCGGAAGTCCTGGGTCGTGCCGGTCTTCGCGGCCACGCGGCGGCCCTCGAAATAGAGCGAGGAGCGCGGCTGGAACAGCGGGATGCGGGCCTCGTTGTCGGAGAGGACGTCGGAGACAAGCCGGGCAATCTCCGGGTCAACGGCCGGCTGCGCTTGGCCCTTAAACTCCTCGAGCGTCTGGCCGGAGGCGTCCTTGACCGCAAGGACGGGGGTTGGGGCGTTTTTGACGCCGTCGGCCGCGAGTACGCCATAGGCGCTCGTGAGTTCAAGGAGCTTTACCTCGGCGCCGCCGAGCACGAGCGATAGTCCGTAGCGGTCAGGGGCAGTGAGCGTGGTGATGCCGGCGGCTTGGGCCGTGGCAATGGAGTCGTTGATTCCGGCGAGGTAGAGCACCTTCACCGAGGGCACATTCAGTGACTGGGCCAGCGCCTGGCGGAGGGTCACCGGCCCGCGGAAACTCTCGTCATAGTTGCCGGGGTGGTAGCAGGGCGGGGCAACACCCGAGCCGTCGGCCGGGCAGGCGGGATTGAATTCCGTCGGTACGTCAAAGAGTGCGGTTTCCGGTTGGAGGCCCTTGGCAAAGGCCGTGGCGTAGACAAAAGGCTTGAAGGCCGAGCCCGGCTGGCGCAGGCTGATCGCGGCATTGACGTACGGGTCAAGGCGGCAGTTTTTGCCGGGCGTGCAGCCGGCGGGGAGCGGATCCTCGAGTCCGGCGCTTGTCCAGCCGCGCGAGCCGACCAAGGCCAGGATCTGGCCGGTTTTGGGGTCAAGAGCGACAAGGGCCATGTTGGCGCTTTTGATAGTGCGCTCGTTTTGCTCGGCGTAGTCGCGGACGATCTCCTCGGCCTTCTCCTGGAGTCCCCAGTCAAGGGTGGTGGTGACGACAAGCCCGCCCGACTCGACCTCCTCTTCGCCGTAGCGCGCCGCGAGGTAGTCGCGCACGAGCATGACAAAGTGCGGAGCGCGGATGTTCTTCGCAGCGGGGAGGAGTGCGAGCTTATCGCTCCGCGCCGCGGCCGACTCGGATGCGCTCACATAGCCGAGCTCGGCCATGCGGCCGAGGATATAGTCGGCGCGGCGGAGCAGTTCGTCGCGGTGCGGGCCGTAGGGTGAGTAGTAGGAGGGCGCGACCGGCAGGGCGGCGAGCAGGCTTGACTCGCGGAGCGTGAGGTCGCGGGCGTGCTTCCCGAAGTAGATCTGGGCCGCGGCCTCGACGCCGTAGGCGTTGGAGCCGTAGGGGATCTGATTCAGGTAGAGATTCAGGATGTCGTCCTTGGGCAGCCGTGATTCGAGCGCGATGGCGTAGACGGCCTCGCGGAGCTTACGGGTGATGGTGCGCTCGCGGCCGAGCAGGGCGTTTTTAACAAGCTGTTGGGTAATGGTCGAGCCGCCCTGGCGGAAGTCGCGGGTAATAAGGTCGGTGAGGAAAGCGCGGAGGATGCCGCGGAGGTCCACGCCGGCGTGCCGGTAAAAGTTCGCATCCTCGGCCGCGACGGTCGCGTTCTTCACCGCCGCCGGTATCTCGCCGAACGGCACGACGGTGCGCCGCTCCTCGCCGCGGACCTCGTAGAGGAGTACGCTCCCTGAGCGGTCGTAGATTTTCGTCGACTGCACGACGCGGCGGGCGAAGAATTCATCGGGTGAGGGCAGAGAACGAAGGGTGAGGGCGGCGAACGCACCCGCGCCCGCCGCTCCGAAGATGAAGACAAAAACGGCGAGCCGGAAGAGCCGTCGCAGGGTGGTGGTGCGGGGACGACGCGGGTGCTTCGAGAAATCGCGCACGGTAGCCGGGAGTATACCACGGCCTCCGGCCGGTTGGAACCCGGCCGCGCTCGTGCTATCGTCGCCTCATGCCGTCCCAGAATATTTTCGCCTTGGTGCGTTCGCGGAGTGCGGAGATCATTGATGCGGCGAGCCTGCGGGGAAAGCTCGCCCGGCGTCAGAATCTCCGCGTGAAGTTGGGCATTGATCCGACCACGCCCGACCTCCACCTCGGCCACGTCGTGCCGCTCCTGATGCTGCGCGCCTTCCAGGATGCCGGCCATCGCGCCGTGCTCATCATCGGCGATTTCACCGCCCGGATCGGCGACCCCGCGGGCAAGTCCGCCGCGCGCCGCGCCATGACGCCGGCCGAAGCCAAGGCCAACGAGCGCACCTACCGCCGTCAGATCGGGCGCATCCTTGACCTCAAGCGGGCCGAAGTGCGCCACAACAGTGAGTGGTTCTCAAAGATGCGGCTCGGTGAATTCCTGAATATTTTGATGCACTTCCCGCTCCGCGCGGCCATTGAGCGCGAGGATTTTCAAAAACGCCTCCGCGCCGGGAAGGGCGTCGGGCTCCATGAGGCCATGTACCCCGTGCTCCAGGCGTACGATTCCGTTGTGGTGCGCGCCGACGTCGAGCTCGGGTCGCTGGACCAGAAGCTGAACCTCCTCGCCGGCCGCGAGCTGCACTCGAAGCTCGGCCGCATCCCCCAGGACCTCGTGCTCCTGCCCTACCTCATCGGTCTTGATGGGACGCAGAAGATGTCCAAAACCGCCGGCAACACCATCAACTTGAATGACAGCGCCGAAGACGTGTTCGGCAAAATCATGGCCATTCCCGACCGCCTTATCCCAAACTACGCCGAGCTGGCCGCTTGGCTGTCAGCGCCGGCGCTGGGCGCGATACGCCGGCGGATGGCGCGCCGCGAGAACCCGCGCGACATCAAGCTCGATGTTGCCGAGGCCGTGGTCAGGCGCTACCACGGCGCCGGGACCGCCCGGGTCGCCCGGGAATCCTTTATACGTCTCTTTTCCCGGCGCGAGGCCGGCGCCGGCCTGCCTGTCCTAGGCCTCAAGCCGGGAATGCACCGCGGGCTTGATTTGGTAACCGCGCTTCCCGGGGCACCATCCCGCTCCGCGGCGCGGCGGCTCCTTATGCAGGGTGCAGTGGAGGTGGACGGGCATAAGCTCAAGAGTGCGGCCGAGACGGCGCACCTGCGCCCGGGGAGTATTATACGCCTCGGCAAGAGGAGGTTTTTCCGAGTGCGCTAGGCGCCCTCGGTTCGCGGCGTATTGAAAGCCCCGGCGCGCAGGCGCGCCGGGGCTTTTTAAGATAACTTACATTTCGTCGCTCTCGTCCTCGCCCGCCGCTTCCAGTCCTTCTTCCCCGTCTTCCTCTTCGGGTTCGATCACTTCCTCGTCCGCGTCGCTTTCCTCATCCTGGGCTACGATCGGGGAGCGCAGTGCATCATCCAACAGGAGCGTCATGGTCGGGTCATACCGATATTAGGTTCCCTTCAATCTTTCGACCTTTTTATTAACTCGATTTACAGTGGATAGTGCGCCTATGCGGTGATGCGCCTGGTGTGGATGGCCGTGAGTGCGATGGCGATGGCGTCAATGGCGTCGTCGCCATTCGGCAAGCGCGCGCCCGGTAGGGCTAGGCGTACCGCCCGGTGCACATGGGCCTTGTCGGCGCGGCCGTATCCGGTCACGGCAAGCTTCACCGTGAGCGGCGCATATTCCCAAATGCTAGGGACGAGCTTATGCGCTGTCAAGAGAATTATCCCCCGCGCCTCGGCCACGGCCAGCGCCGTTTTTGCGTTCCTGGAGAAGTAGAGCTTCTCGACGGCGACGGCATTCGGCCGATCGCGCCGCAACCGCTTGCCAAGAGAGCGCGAAAGATATGCCAGGCGTTCGCCCGCTCCGCCGAGCCCCGGCACGGCAATGGTTTCGGCGCAAAGGAGCGATGCGCCGTTGGCGTCCCGCCGGACCAGGGCATACCCAATACGGGTCGTGCCGGGATCAATGCCGGCAACGGTAAGCGGCGCCATTAGGGTTGGATATTATTATAGACCGTCGTGACATCAGGGTGATCTTCTAGGGCGTCCATGAGGGCCCGCGCCTTGCCGAGTGCCGCCGCATCAAGCGCTACGGTTGAGCGTGCTGCCATGAGCGTTTCGGTGTGTTCCGGAACCAGCCCCGCGCGGGCCGCGGCCCGGAGGAAGGCCTCAAGCGATTCCGGCGGGACGCGGGCCAAGAGGTCTTTCCCGCTGGCGTCAATATCCGTTGCACCGGCATCAATGAGCGCCATTGTTGCCGCATCTTGCTCTTCCGGCGCGGGCAGTGGATAAGCGGCGATGCTGGCGCGTTCAAACTGCCACGCCACGCTCCCGGCGGCGGCAAGCTTGCCGCCATGGTCAGTGAGAATCGCTTTCAGGTCGTTCGTCGTGCGGTTCGGGTTGTCTGTGACCGTCTGGATTAGGAAGGCGCTCCCGCCCGGGCCGTAGGCTTCATAGTCGCGGCTGACGAGCGCCGCAGCGTTGGCACCGTCCGCCCGGGCAATGGCGCGATCAATGTTGTCCTTGGGCAGGCCGGCCGAGCGCGCCTGGTCCACGGCGGCACGGAGTTTTGCGTTGGCAGCCGGATCCGCACCGCCTTCGCGCGCCGCGGCGGCAATCAAGCGGCCGAGCTTGGAAAAGAGGGCGCTGCGTCTGGCGTCCGCGCCTGCTTTTTTATGTTTAACTTGAGCCCAACGGGAATGGCCGGCCATACGCTAGGAAGCATGAAGCAGGGATCACGAATTATGCAAGATTCATCGCAGCTTGCTTTTCGGCTCCCGCTTCCAGATTCAGGGGGTAGCGCGTGGCGGAGGCTCCGTCGCCGGCGCCGCCGCCTGCTGTCGGGAGTGCTTCAGGATGAGGTCTTTGGCGCGCTCAAAATCCGTGACCGACGATATGGTAAATTCCCCCGCGCCGGCGGTTTGGATACGCATGTCCCCGAACTTCAGCATGGTGGCGACGAACCCCGGGATCTCCACGGTCACGTTCTGGATGCGATCCAACGGCATCTCTGATATCTCGCGGTGGAAGAGCGTTTTTTGCTCAATGTCTATAATGCGCTCGGTGGTGATAATCCAGACATCAAGGTAGTAGGAGAGCCAGCGCACGAAGAGATAAGCGATGAGCCCGGCGAGGTAGAGGGCAAGGAAAAAATCCGCAACCGACTCTACGGCGGGGATACTGAAAAGCGGCAGAACGTTGCGGGCGATGAGGACCAGAAGCGGCGGAATGGCGAGGAGGAACGTGAAAGTCATGGTCGGGCCGGCAAAGACGATCCAGTGGCGCCGCATGGTGAGGAGAATGGATTCGCCGGGAGCAAGCGTCAGCATGGATTTATTCATAGGCTGAATAATGCGGCGAGCGCCAAGCCGAGAAAGAGGAGCGATAGGGCGAGGTATGCCGGAATAACAATTTTCGGAGCGGACCAGCCGGGGAGGGTGTAGGACCGGAGATGATAGATGGCAGCAGCCGAAAAAAATGCGTGGGCTGCGGTGAATGCGATGAAGAATGAAAGAAGTGTGAAAAACATTGTGCTAGGCCTCAAGGAGCGGTTGCTGGTTGCGCGGCGTGATTCCGAGGTGCTCAAAGGCCAGTCGCGTGGCCACGCGGCCGCGCGCGGTCCGCTCCAGGAATCCCAACTGCATGAGATAGGGTTCATAGACTTCCTCGATGGTGTCTTCTTCCTCGGCCGTGGCCGCCGCGAGCGCGGAGAGTCCAACCGGTCCGCCCTGGAATTTTCTGATGATCGCGTCCAGGATGCGCCGGTCAGTCGGCTCAAGGCCAAGCGCATCTATTTCCAGGAGTACGAGCGCCCGCCGGGCCGCATCGGCCGTGAGCCGTCCGTTGCCGTGGACTGTGGCGTAGTCGCGCACGCGCTTTAAGAGGCGATTGGCCACGCGGGGGGTCTGGCGCGCCGCCGCGGCCGTGGCCGCGATGGCATCCGGGTCGGCCGATACCCCGAGGAGTTGGCAGGAGCGCTCCAGAATCCGCTCGATGTCGCGCGTGGAATAGAAGTCCAGCCGAAAGGTGACGCCGAAGCGCGAGCGCAGCGGCCCGGAGAGCATGCCTATACGGGTGGTCGCGGCAATGAGCGTGAAGGGCGGAAGTTCCAACTGAATGGTGCGGGCCGAGGGCCCCTTGCCGATGATGATGTCGAGCGTGCGCGATTCCATAGCCGGGTAGAGCACTTCCTCGATCAGTTTATTAAGGCGGTGCGCCTCATCAATGAAAAGGACGTCCCCGGGCAGAAGGTTCGTCAGGATGGAGGCGAGATCGCCGACGCGTTCCACGGCCGGGCCGGAGGTGATGCGGATGTTGGTATTCAGCTCGCGGGCGATCAAATGGGCGAGCGAGGTCTTGCCAAGGCCCGCCGGGCCGTAGAGGAGCACGTGCTCAATGGACTCGGCGCGTTTTTTCGCCGCGGCGATCAGGATTTTAAGGTTATCCTTCACCGGATCCTGGCCAATGAATTCATCCCACCGCTGCGGCCGCAGCGTTTGATCCAGCGCCTGGTCCTCGCGTTTAGCTTTGGGCTCGGTAAGCATGGGACAGGAAGTAAGTTGACAGACCTATGTAGAATTGATATAATTAAGGCAGTAACCGGTTGGAATTTTTTAGGAAATGAGGAGGGCGCGAGCCCTCTTTCTCGTTGCTTTCCGGTCGGCCGGTAGGCCTCTCCGGGCTGTGGGCAATTCAGGTACAATTCGCGTTGGCCTGAATGGGGACTTTCTCTTACCCGGCACCCTGGTTTCCGCCTTGTCGCGGGTTCGACTGGGGTACCCGAATCGTCAGTCCTGACCTCCGCGCTCCCAAGCCGGAGAATTGCCCACAGCCCGGGGAGGTAAGCGCTCGGCCGCCTAGGTTTTTGTCCACGCCTCTATTTTTAGAAAATCGCGAAGCGATTTTCGGCCCAGGGATCCCACTGCCAACCCGATGGACAAAAACCTAGGCGGCCTCGCTTAGATGGAAATTTTGGGAGTTTTTTCTTTCCCCCCTTTTTTAAATCCACCGACTCATTAAACTCCTTAAACTGATTAAACTCATCCCGCTCCCACCACCCGTTCGACCTCGGGCAGGTCGGTGATGCCGGCCAGTACCTTCAGGATGGCGTCCTGGCGCATGGTGATCTGTCCCTGACTTCGGGCGGCTTCTTTTATTTCCACCTCCGACGGCCGCCGGAAAACGAGCTCTTCAAGGGTGTCGTTTATTAGGATGATTTCAAAAACTCCAATCCGGCCCTTGTAGCCGGTGTTGTTGCATTCGCCGCAGCCGGCTGCTTTCCAGAGCGTAAGCGGTTCTGGCAGCGCCGGTTTTTCGACGCCAGCGGGCAGGGTTTCATTTTCGGCTTTTAGCGTTTGTCGTTCGTCTTTCGTCGCCTGGTATTCCTGCTTGCACTTCGGACAGAGTTTGCGGACGAGCCGCTGGGCCATGGCCACGTTGATGGCCGGGGCCATGATGGCCGGATCCACGCCGAGGTCCAGGAGCCGCGGGATGGTGCCGGCGGCGTTATTGGTATGCAGCGTGGAGAAGACAAGATGGCCGGTCAGCGCGGCATGCATGGCCGTTTGCGCCGTTTCCAGGTCTCGGATTTCGCCGACCAGGATGACGTCCGGGTCTTGGCGCAGGATGGAGCGGAGGCCGGAGGCGAAATCGTAGCCTGCGGCGGGTTCAACCTGCGTCTGCTCGATGCCGGCCAGGCGGTATTCGATGGGATCCTCGAGGGTGATAATTTTGATGCCGGGTTTCGACACCTCGCGGACAAAGGCGTAGAGCGTTGTGGTCTTGCCGGAGCCCGTCGGCCCGGTGGTCAGTATCATGCCATTAGGCTTTAAAAGCTCCTCCGTCATGGCCCGTCCGATCCAAGGCTGCATGCCGAGCTCGGCAAAGGTGATGGCAATGGCCTTGGGGTTCAGCACCCGCAGCACGATGTTCTCGCCGTAGGGCCCGGGCAGGGTTGAGGCGCGCACCTCCATATCCGCGCCCTCGGCGCGGATGGTGAAGCGCCCATCCTGGCCCCGCGTCTGAACGTTCAGCTTCATTTCGGCGATAAGTTTGATGCGGGAGAGAATGAAGCGGTAGCTCTCCTTGGGCAGGCTTGCGGCGTCGGCCAGCACGCCATCGAGGCGGTAGCGGAGGCGTACGGCCTCGGACTGCGGTTCGAGGTGGACGTCCGAGGCGTCAACGGCCAGCGCCCCGGCAAGGATGATTTCCAGAATGTCCGTGGCGCGTTTCGTCTCTACGGAACCCAGGAGCGATGCTATGTCGGGAAGTGCCTTGACCTTGCTCCGGAATTGGGCAAGGCGCTCGGCGGAAACTTCCACTTCGCCCGAAATGACGCGGGCGCGGCGAGTGACGTTCGTATAGACCGCCCAGGCCTTTTCGAGGCTTGTCTTGGATACGAGGAAGAGGTCCGGCGTGTAGCGCCGGCCGGCGAGGTCCTCGAGGATGGCCTTTGTCTTCGGGTGTTCGGGGTTCCGGACGCCGATCTCGAGGCGTTGTCCAGTCTTCTGGACGACGGCAAGCTCTGCCGCCCGGGCGTCATCCTCCCGGACGAGTGCCAGTGCATCTACATTGATGGGCATTGCCGAGAGGTCAGCGTAGGGCAGGCGGTACTTCTCGGCGAGGAGCTTCACCGTGTCCTCTTCCTCCTTCCGTCGGAGCTTTAGGAGTTGCTCCTGCTGCTTTCCCTCCTCAAAGGTAACCATGGGCGTAGGCTCATTCTACCGTACTGCCTTCCCCGAGCAATCGGCGGATATGCTCCTCTGCGGCCGGGAACGACGGGAATACATCCTTGGCCAGCGGCAGTGGTTCGGCGTTGTCAGCCGTTGTCGCGTGCACGCGAATGGCGCCATCGGTCTCTTCCTGCCAGAGGAGCACGGCGCGGCCCACGCCGGGAAAGGCGAGAAGGAGTTGTTCGAGCACGGCGGCGGTGTCTTCGGGGCCGGTTGCGGTCTTGGAGAAATCCTCGGCGGTGAGGAGCGCCCAGAGAAGATCGAGTTCCGGCTCAAGGCGCGAGCGCGCCATGGCCCGGCCGCTAAGCCGCATCCGGCCGGCCTGCGCCTCGGGCGGAGCCGTGAGCCTTGAGGCCATGGTATCGGCGCCGGCAGCCTTGAGTTCGCCGGCGAGGCGGAAGGCGCTGGCGCTAGTTCGCTGCGGCCGGAAATTGTTCGTTGCCGATGCCAGTGCGGCAAAAAGTGCGGTCGCGCGCTCGGCGTCATGCGTCACGCCAAGGGCGGTGAGGAGGCCCGCGGTCATTTCCGCGAGCGTCGGCGGCTCCAGTGCTGCGGCCGGCGGCACCAGGTTCAGGTCGCCGAAGCGGCGATTCTCCTGATCGATGTCAATGTTCAAGAGCGGCTTTTCGTGGATGAGCTCGGGTGCGGATCTTATGGCTGTGCCAATGGCATCGGGTGATTGCGCGCCGATGGTGATGACGAGGTCGTAGCGGAGCTCGCCCCAGCGGAAAATAACGTCCTCGCGCCGGATGCGGCCCGTAGGGGAGAGGATTATATCCAGGCGGTTGTCGGCGCGTTCGTACTTCAGTTCCTTGATGGGCGAGCGGGTGAGATCAAAGGAGATGATGAATTCGCGGAGCGGCTCCTCGTCGGCGCCGAGCGCGCCGGGCAGGAGCGCTAGCGCGCCGTATGCCGCCGACGGCGCAAATACGGAAACGGCTTTGCCGAGCGATTTGAGACCGAAAACAAGAGCCGCTGCGGAGCCGATGATTTCAAGTCCTGCCGTTTCCGGCAGAACAACGGCGATGGTAGCGCTTGCGGCGATGCGTTTGGCGGCCTCGGCGGGGGATACGCTTATGCCTTGGAGCGGCTCGTTTGGCATAGGGCCATTGGTAGCGCGCCTACCCGGCAAGTCAATGGAAATGTGCATAAATAGGCATTTTATGAGTACTATTGACTTTATATTGATTTATTTGTATAATATGGCTAGATTCACAACCATAGATTCTGCAAGATTCCACACGCGAAGTTCGCGTTGCGATACCACGCCGAGAAGTTAGTTAGACTACTACCAGAGGAAGAGGAGGGTATCATGGCCACCAAGCGATTCGCCATCGTTCTTCTGATCATCCTGGTGCCGTTTCTCGCGGCGTGCGCCACGGGCCCGGTCGGTCAGCGCGCGACCCAGGGTGCGGTTCTCGGCGCCATGGGCGGCGCGGCTGTCGGCGGCCTGATCGGCGGCGGCAAGGGTGCTGCCGCCGGAGCGCTGATCGGCGGACTCGGCGGCGCGGCCGTCGGTGCCGCCGTCGGTTCGGGGGAGGCCAAGACGGTCTTCCAGGAGCCGCAGCCGCTGCCGTGGCTCTCCGGGAAAAGCATCCAGGTGGTGGGTGCTCGATCCTATGGTTACGGGGTGGACGTGAGCCGCCCCGTGATCGAGGACCAGCTGCGTCGGCGCGGGGCTGTCGTGGTTGACAACCCCGGGCCGCAGTACTATCCCCGGGGTCAGGATGCGGTCGCGACGGACTTCATCGCCGAAGCCTCGGCGATCGAGAAGGCGGGGGCGGTGGTGATGGATATCCGCGTTCTCGATTCGTCATCGCGCCAGGTGAGGGCGATCGGCAGTGCGGCCGTCCGATTCGGCTACGGCGGCTACACCGGGGACTACCGGGTGGAGGCCCTTCGCTCGGCCGCGAAGAACGCGGTCTGGGCTCTCCACTAAACAGGGCAACCCCGGAGGAGCAGAGCTCAAAGCCTTGAGCCCTCGCTCCTCCGGGCGTTTTTCATTTCAGGGCGTTCTGCTACCGTTGAGCCATGGCAAAAATGGTAAAATTCGTCAGCCGGAGCGAAGCCATGACGCGCCGCTTCGCGGTGCGATTGCTCCGAACATTCAAGCACCGCCGCCCGCTTGTCCTTGCGCTCGAGGGAGGACTTGGGGCGGGCAAAACGACGTTTATCCGGGGGCTTGCGCGTTCGCTCGGCGTCCTTGGTAGGATACAGAGCCCGACGTTCGTGCTGGTAAAATGGTATCGCATTCCCCGAAGACGGAAACGCGCCTTGCCGTATCGCTATTTTGTTCACGCTGATGCCTATAGAATTGAGTCGTCTGCCGAAGGACGACGTCTTGGCATCCACTCGGCAATCCAGGATCCCGATGCCATCGCCGTTGTGGAGTGGGCCGATAGGATTAAGAAACTCATCCCGCAAAATGCGATTTGGATCCGCTTTCGGCACCGCACGCCGACGTCACGGACCATTTCTTATGAAACGCCTCGTCCTCATTGATTCGCACGCCATCATCCACCGTGCCTTCCATGCCCTGCCGCCGCTTACGGGCCCGGCGGGCGAGCCGGTGGCCGCGGTCTACGGCTTTGCCGCCATGTTCTTGAAGCTCCTCCGCGAGCTCAAGCCCGACTATATCGTCGCGGTTTTTGATGCGCCCGGACCGACCTTCCGGCACGTAGCCTTTGAACGCTACAAGGCCACGCGCGCCAAGGCTCCCGACGCCCTCTACCGGCAGATTCCGCTCGTTAAGGAGCTCGTGGCCGCCTTCGGCATCCCGGTGGTCGAGCAGCAGGGCTTCGAGGCTGATGATCTCATCGGCACGATCGCCTTACAGGTTTCGAAGCGCCACCCCGGCGTGGAAACCATCATCGCCACCGGCGACCTTGACACGCTGCAGCTGGTGGACCGGCGGACCAAGGTCTATACCATGCGCCGCGGCGTAACCGACGCCGTTCTATACGACCTTGCGGCGGTGCGCGAGCGCTACGGCCTTGTCCCGCGCCAGCTCGCGGACTTCAAGGGGCTTCGCGGAGACCCGTCGGACAACATTCCCGGCGTTAAGGGTATCGGCGAGAAGACCGCCAGCGAGCTCCTGGTGCGCTACGGTACGATCGAAGACGTCTACCGCGCTCTGAAGCAGGACCGGCTCTCCGCAAAGCCCGGCGTTGCCGCCGCACTGAAAGCCCACGAGGCCGACGCGCTCTTCTCCAAAACCCTTGCCACCATTGATAAGAACGTGCCCATTTCCTTCGTGCTGGAATTCGCGCGGCTCCGCAAATCAGAAACAGTGCAGGAGTCCAGCCGCGCCGCGCTGGCCCGTTTCGGCTTTGAGAGTCTTTTGAAGCGCATGGCGGGCGGATCAGCTCCTGCCGTCCCGATAGCACCGGCCGCGGCCGGAGTGCCGGCCGCCGCGCCGCAGGCCAGAGTGCGGGTGAGTCGAACCGGACGCCTATCGGATATTCGCCGCCGCGGCGCGGCCGTTCTTCTGGCCGATGCCGGCGGCGGTTTGGCCGCAGCCGTGTCGGAACGCGAGGTTTATGAAGTTCCCGCGGCCGGCCTCAATGATCCGGCCTCAAAGCGCTGGTTAGCTAAGGGCCGGACATACTTTTTTGATGCCAAACCCCTGGTCCGCCGCGGCCTGTCCTACGATCCGGCACGCATGCGCGATTTTGCCCTTATGTGGTATCTGCTCGAGCCCGGCCGGAGGGATTACGACCCCGCGGCGCTCATTGCAAGGGAATTTCGCGGCGCGCCTCCGCCGACAAGCGTTCACGAAGTTGCCACGCGTCTCCTCGAACTCGCCCCGCGCCTTGAAGAGCGGCTAAAGCGCGAGGAGCTTGCCGGCGTCTACGATGATTTGGATGCGCCGCTCCTGCCCATTCTCGCGGCCATGGAGGAGCGCGGCATCGCCTTTAATGCCAAGCCGCTGGCGGCGCTTTCGCGGGCGATGGGCCGCGAGCTCGGCAGGCTTGAGGTCCAGATCCATCGTGTCGCCGGAGGGCCGTTTAATATTTTGTCGCCCCGCCAGCTTTCTGAAGTTCTTTTTGGAAAACTCGGCCTCGCAGAAAAGGGCATTCGCCGGACGGAGAAGACCGGCGCCTACTCCATGAGCGAAGCCGAGCTTCTAAAGCTGAAGCGCCTGCACCCTATCATTGCCGACGTGCTCGCCTACCGCGAACTTGCCAAATTAAAATCCACGTATGTGGATGCGCTGCCCAAACTTGTCGCGCCGGACGGCCGGATTCATACGACCTGGAACCAAATGGGTACGGCCACCGGGCGGCTCGCATCAGCCAATCCCAATCTCCAGAACATCCCCATCCGGAGCGAGCGCGGCCGCGCGATCCGAAAGGCCTTTGTCGCAGCACCCGGGTTCCTGCTGGCGGCCTTTGATTACTCCCAGCTTGAACTCCGTATCGCCGCCGACATGGCCGCGGATGATAAAATGAGGGATGCTTTCCGGCAAGGCATTGATATTCATCGCCTCACCGCGGCGGAAGTGAATAACCTGCCGCTTGAGGCGGTCACACCGGAGCTGCGCTACCGGGCCAAGGCCTTGAACTTCGGCGTCCTCTACGGCATGGGGGCGCGCGCGTTCGCCGAATCGGCCGGCATTTCCCGCGACGAGGCCGAGCACTTCATCGAGGAATACTTCACAGATTTCCAAGGCATCGCGCGCTTCATCGCCGAGACGAAAGCCATGGCCCACGAGCGCGGCTTCACGAGAACAGCCTTCGGCCGCAAGCGTTTTTTTACGGACCTGGCCGCCTCAAGCTTCCGTCTTCAGCGTGAGGCCGAACGCATGGCGGTGAACCATCCCATCCAGGGAACAGAGGCTGATATAATGCGGAAGGCCATGATTGAAGTTGACCGGTTCATCCGCGCGCGCGGCCTGAGTGAAGACGTGCGCTTGCTTCTCCAAATTCATGACGAGCTGATGTTTGAGATTCGGAAGGAACGAATTGTGGGGGTCATGCCGGAGATTCGGCGCATCATGGAAGGCGCCTGGGCTGGCACGGTACCGATGCGGGTCGAGGTGAAGCAGGGCCCGAACTGGGGCGCGCTTGAATAGAGTGGTAAAATTAATGAACCGCTTGCTTGTTCAATCACTGTGTTTGGTAAAATTGTGCGACTTCACCAAGTTTCGGCGCAGCCGAAACGATTGACCGTTTCACCAAGTTCATCACTTCCGTGATTTATTTTCTCCACGGTCCCGATACATACCGCAGCCGCGCCAAAATGCGTGAGATCATTAAAGCGTTCCGAGAGAAGGCCGGAGCGCCCGCTACGGCGCTGACCCGCATTGACGCCGCCGAGGACCCGCAGGCGGTTTTGGCTGTTGGCCGGACCGCGTCGCTCTTCTCCGAAAAAGAGCTCATTGTACTTGAACGGGCGTCGCGGACTCCGGCCGAGGTCACCGCCCACCTCACGCGCGAGATCGGCCGTTGGGCCAAGGATTCGGACATAACGTTCGTATTTTGGGAAGAGGAACTTCCGGCAAAATCACCTCTGGCAGCCGTCCTCATGGCGCACGCGGAAAAGGCGCAGGAGTTCAAGCCGCTCGCCCCGGCCGCAGCTATGCGATGGCTTGAGGCGGAGGCGGCCCGGCGCGGACTGAAACTGCCGGCCGAGGAGAAGCGGTTGCTCCTTAGAGTCCACGGCTCGGATCTCTGGGCGCTCGTAAGCGAGCTCGAGAAGATTCGAGACGGTTGGTCGCTCCGGACCATGGAGCGCACGGCAACCGAAGTCTGGGATTTCACCGATGCATTCCTCCGGCACCGCCGGAGCGCGTATGCGCCGCTGGCGCGGCTGCTCGCTGGCGGATTCGATGCCGTCTACTTGCTCGCTTCGCTCGGCGGTGCGCTGCGGACCGCAGCGCTCGTATGGAAGGGCGTTCAAAGCGGCACGCTTGAATCGCTCGCCGGGCGATTGCATCCCTTCGCGGTGCGTAAGAACATAGAACTCACGAGAAGCCTCGATGCGGCGTCTCTCGGCCGGCGGTTCGGCGAGCTCATCCGGGCGGATACCGAGCTTAAAATCGGCCGCCTGCCCTCGTCTCTGACGTTGGTGAAACTGGTACTGGAACGCAAATCCAAAAGCGCTGCCTAGGCAGCGCTTTTGGATTTGCGGATCCAAGTCATGAGCCGGGATTTATAGCGGCTGGCGGCGTTCGGCTTCAGGACGCCGTTTTTTGCCGCCTTATCCAGGGCTTTATAGGCCTGCGGGGCAATGGCCTCGGCTTCCTTTGTCTTTCCTGCGGCGGCAAGGTTTTGAATTTGTTTCAAAAGCTTCTTATATGCGTTCTTGCGGCGGAGGTTTTGGGCGGCGCGGCGTTTTGACTGGCGAAGCGCCTTTTTTGCGGATTTGGTGATGGGCATGTCAATTTTGTTTACGAGTTAAACGAGTAACTACCATATTTACAGTATTTACAGTCTTATATTCGTATTGTCAATCATTTGCGGTGCTTCCTGATCCGGTCGCGTATTTTTGCCGCAAGTTCAAAATTCATTTCTTTCGCGGCGCGTTTCATCTCCTTCTCAAGCGCGCTCACCATTTCCCGCGGTATGCCGGCCGGCAAAAATATTTCTTCCTCTGACTTTGGAGAAAGTTCTTCAAGAAGGGATTTTCGGATCTCCTTTTTTATGGTTTCCGGCGTGATGCCGTGCTCGCGGTTATACTGTTCCTGGATTTTCCGGCGGCGCGCCGTTTCGTCCATGGCCTTTCGCATGGATGCGGTGACGCTGTCGGCGTAGAGGATGACCGTGCCGCCGGTGTGGCGCGCGGCGCGGCCGATGATTTGAAGAAGCGTCGTCTCGTTCCGAAGGTAGCCTTCTTTGTCGGCGTCCAGGATGGCGATGAATGAAACTTCGGGGATATCCAATCCCTCCCGGAGGAGATTGATGCCGACGAGAACGTCATGCTCGCCCTCGCGCAGCCGCTTTAAAATATCCGGCCGGTCGAGCGTCTTGACCTCGGAATGGATGTACTCGGATTTGATGCCGGCACCCCGGAGGTATTCGGCGATATCCTCGGCCAGGCGCTTGGTCAGGGCCATGACCAGCGAACGCTCGCCCTTGGCAATACGTTTTTTTACTTCGGCGATGACATCCCGGATCTGGTTTGAGGTCGGCCGCACATCAATTTTCGGATCAAGCACGCCGGTGGGGCGGATGAGCTGTTCCACGACGTGCGGCTTTGATTTCAGGAGTTCATAGGGTGACGGCGTGGCCGAGACAAAGAGGATGCGCCCGGCCTTGGCATTGAACTCCTCAAATTTGAGCGGCCGGTTGTCCACGGCCGAGGGCAGGCGGAAGCCGTATTCAACCAGCGTCTCCTTGCGGCTGCGATCTCCATAGTACATGCCGCGGAGCTGCGGCAGGGAAACGTGCGATTCGTCAATGATGGTGAGGAAGTTGTCGCCGAAGCGGTAGCGGAAATAATCAACGAGAGTGAAGGGCGGCGAGCCCGGTGGGCGGAAGGAGAGCTGGCGCGAGTAGTTCTCAATGCCGCTCACGTAGCCGGTGGATTCCAGCATTTCCATATCGAAGTTAGTGCGCTCGCCCAGGCGTTGGGCCTCGAGTAATTTGCCTTCATGTTTGAACTTTTCGCGCTGTTCTTTGAGCTCCTGCCGGATGTTGGCAATGGCGAGTTTGAGCTTGGCCCGGGGCGTGACAAAGTGTTTGGCCGGGAAGAGCTTATACAAGGGGATGGAAGTTGGGGGATAGGGAGCAGGGCCAAGGCTGATTTTCTGGAGGGCCAGGGACGCGATTTTTCCCCGCTCAATGGTGAGGACGAGCTTCTCCTCGCCCGAGGGCAGGAACACCTCGACCGTGTCGCCGCGCATGCGGAAATTCCCCTGGCGGGGATCTATGCTGTTCCGCGCGTACTGCAGGGCGACGAGCCGCCGCGCCAGGTTTCGGAGCGATATCGGCTCCCCAACCTTCAACTCGGCCGCCGCCTTTTCATACTCCTCGGGGTCGCCGATGCCGTAGATGCAGGAGACCGAGGCCACGATGATGACATCGTCGCGGGTGAGGAGCGAGGCGGTTGCGGCATGGCGGAGCGAATCAATGAGGTTGTTGATTTTCGCGTCCTTTTCAATATAGGTGTCGCTGGACGGCAGGTAGGCCTCGGGCTGGTAGTAGTCGTAGTAGGAGACGAAGTAGTGGACCGCACCCGCCGGGAAAAATTCTTTAAATTCCTGGTAGAGCTGGGCGGCAAGGACTTTATTATGCGAGATGACGAGCGCGGGCCGGCCGAGCCCGGCGATGACATTGGCCATGGTGAAAGTTTTACCCGAACCCGTCACGCCAAGGAGCGTCTGCGAGGCCGCACCGGCGTGAAAACCAGCCGCGAGTTCCCGAATGGCCCGCGGCTGGTCTCCGGTTGGTTTGTAGGCGCTGGTAAGGTTGAATTGCATGATGTGATCGCCGACGCCGGCTCGCCCGAGAAAAGGTCTTTCCGGCCGCACCCCCCGGGGTTAGGATGGGCCTACGATGATCAATGCGGTTGAAGGGATTGTTGAGCTGAAAGGGCAACGCTATGCCGTTATCGCCGCGGGCGGCGGCATTTCGTACCGCATCTTTGCGAGCGCGGAAACACTCCGGAAAATACCAAAAAAATCGCAGAAAATCAAGCTTTGGACACATCTTTACCAGCGCGAAGATACGGTTGAGCTCTACGGCTTCCTCTATCCCGCCGAGCTTGATTTTTTTGAGCTCCTCATTCAGATTCCGGGCATTGGCCCGAAGTCCGGGCTTGGCATAATGGCCGTGGCATCGCTGGATACTTTGAAGAAAGCCATTGCCGCCGGCGACACTTCGTATCTCACCAAAGTATCCGGCATCGGACGCAAGACCGCAGAAAAGATTATCTTGGAACTTCGTGAAAAGCTGGCGGGTGCGAGCGCCTCGGTCGTCGGAACGCCGGAATTAAAAGACGAGTCGGATGCCCTTGATGCTCTCGTGACTCTCGGCTACAGCCAGCGCGAGGCGCGCGATGCGCTCTCGGCGGTGCCGCCGGACGTGCGCGGTGCGTCAGCCCGCGTCCGGGAAGCCCTGAAGCGCCTCGGCCAAGTCAATGCCGGCTAGTGCTCCGTCGTTCCTCCAGTCCGCAGAATGGCAGGAGGTCCAGGAGCGCATGGGCCGTTCCACCGCGCGCCTCAAGGGGGCGCTCATGATCCGCCATGACCTGCCGTTGGGTTACCATTACTGGTACGCGCCGCGGCCGGCGCTCGATGCCGGAACGCTCGGCGAACTCCTCGCCCATAGCCGCAGCTCCGGCGCGCTCTTGCTCAAGATTGATCCAGCACTACCCCTGCCGTCCGGGTTTCCATACCGTCCCGGCCGCTCCTTGCAGCCGGCGGCTACTATATATATTGATTGCGGCTTGCTGGACGAAGCGCTTCTCGCCGCTATGCACCCCAAGACCCGCTATAATATCCGGCTGGCGGAGCGTCACGGCATTACGGTACGCTCCGTGTCTGCCCCGGTGGACGAAGGGACGCTCGCGGCATTCTTACAGCTTCTCCGCGATACCGCCCGCCGCGACGGCTTCGCCCCGCATCCCCCCGCCCATTACCGCATTCTCCTCGACCTCCGGAGCGGCCAGTTCTCAAATGTGCTTTTCCTGGCCGAGTTTGGCGGCCAGCCGATTGGCGCAGCCATCGTGAACTGCTACCTTCCTTCCGGAACCGCAACATACCTTCACGGCGCATCCAGCCGCCCGCACCGCAGCCTCATGGCCCCGCATCTCCTCCAGTGGCGGATTATACAGCACGTCCGCGCCGCCGGCGGCCTCGGCCGGTACGACTTGGGCGGCATTGATGATAAGCTTTGGCCCGGGGTGACCCGTTTCAAGGCCAGCTTCGGCGGTCGGGCTCATCACTTCCCGCCATCAGCCGATTACGTCTTTCGCCGGCCGTCCTATCTGCTCTATCGCCTGGCGCGCCGGCTGCGGCGGCTCTCACCATGAGCGCGCGATTTGGCGCCAATACTGTAGATCACATTTACCGCTGGCTCGGCTACTTCACGAGTCTCTATCTCATCGCGGCTGCGGTGGAGTTCTTCGCACACCTGCACGCCGCCTACCCGGAGGCGGAGCGCCTCCTCGATGCGCTCTCGGAACCCTACCTCGGAGCGCTTGCAACTTACGTGGTCCTGAAGGAGCTCCGCAAGCGCCGCGGCGTGCCGCCGCTTCACCGCGGCGAACACTTCGTCGCGGCCTGGCTCATCCTCTTGGCCGTGACCACGCTGGCTGTGGCATTCACAGCGACCTATCGCTTTGACCCGGTCTACCACCTTATCATCTCAAACAGCCTGGCTTCATTCATTATTTTTCTCGGCTCGCGCATCCATCGGCCCTGATATGATCCCGGCAGCCTTAAAGCGCCTTTTGCCGCGGACGCTCCTTGAGCGCTACCATTTTACACTGGCGCTCCTGGCCGCTTTCGTCTACGGCTTTCCCTCCCGCCGTATGCTCGTCATCGGCGTCACGGGCACGGACGGCAAGACGACCGTCGTCCACCTCCTCCATGACATGCTCGCCGCATCAGGCGCTGCAGTCGGTTCGCTCTCCTCGCTCCGCTTCAAGATCGGCGAAAAAGAGGAGCCGAACCTCTTAAAGATGACTATGCCCGGCCGCTTCAGGCTGCAGCGCTTCCTGGCCGAGTGTCGCGCGGCCGGATGCCGCTACGCCGTCATTGAGGTAACCTCGCAGGGTATCGCCCAGTCGCGTCACCGCTTTATCCGCTTTGGCGCGGCCATTCTGACGAACGTCACGCCCGAGCACATCGAAGCCCATGGCGGGTTTGAGCGCTACCGCGCCGCCAAGGCCGAACTCTTCCGCCGCTTGGCGCCGGACGGAACGGCTGTGCTTAACCGCGAGGATCCCTCGGCGGAGTACTTTGCCGCGGCCGCGCCCGCTGAAATTTCGTGGTACAGCCGCTCCGAGATCGAAGTAGGGCACGTTGGTCATCCGGTGCGGATGCACACTGTCTCTCCCCACCGCCTGGTCCTGGAAATTGACGGCCGGCTTATTGAGGCCGGCCTCGGCGGGGAATTCAACGTCATGAACGTCCTCGCCGCCGCCGCCGCCGCGCTAGCGCTCGGCGTCTCGCTCTCGGCGATCGCATCGGCGCTTGTCCGAGCGTGCGCCATTGCCGGCCGGCTGGAGTACGTTCAGGAGGAGCCCTTTGCGGTGGTCGTGGACTACGCGAATACCCCAGCGGCCTACCGCGCGCTTTATCGCGCATTGGGGCGAGACCTCATTTGCGTCTTCGGAGCGCCGGGCGGCGGGCGCGATACCTGGAAGCGGCCGGAACTCGGGAAGATCGCCGCCGAGTTTTGCCGAGCGATATTCCTGACGAGCGATGATCCTGATGAGGAGGACCCGGCCCGCATTGCCGATGCCATACGTTCGGGCTTAGCGGCCGCAAAACTAGCCGCAACGGAATTCATCCCCGATCGGCGTCTAGCTATCCGCGCGGCGCTCGCCTCGGCGCGGCCGGGAGATACGGTTATCATTACCGGTATGGGCGCTCAGCCCTGGCTTGTTATCGGCGGCAAGAAAATTCCATGGGATGATCGGAAGGTGGTGCGGGAAGAGCTTTCAGCACTTCGCCATGCGTGATATCTATCCTATAGATTTCCAGATACAGACAACCGCTTCGGACGGCAGGCACACGCCGGCCGAATGTGTTCGCATGGCCAAGGCCAACGGTGTTTTCGTTCTGGCGATTACTGACCACGATACCGTGGCTGGCATTGTCGAGGCCGCGGCCGCCGGTAATGAGCTTGGCGTGCGCGTAATCCCCGGCATTGAAATTTCCATCCAGGAGCACGGCATGCATCTCCTCGGTCTGGGCATTGACCCGGATGATCCCGCGCTCGGCGCCGCACTTGAGCGCGCCGCAGGCAACCGCCTGGCCGCCGCCAGAGAGATGGTCAAAAAATTCCAGAAGGATGGATGGACGGTGGAGTGGGAGGACGTGCTTCGCGAAGGAGCCGGCGCCGCGGTTGTTACCCGTCCGCTCATCGTCTCGGCCATCATGAAGCGCCCCGAGAACAAGGCGCGGCTGGAGGGCATTGCAACGAAACACGATTTTTTTCAAAAGTTTTTCCAGGATACCGGCCCCTACTATGTCCGCGCGAGTACGTTCTCCCCGGCCGAAGCCATCCAGCTCGTGCAGGGTGCCGGGGGCGTTGCGGTCTGGTCGCATCCGCCCATTCCGGATTTCGTCGGCGACTGCGGCGGGCTTGAAGCGTTCCTGAAAGAATTGATTACTCATAACCTTGATGGCATTGAGCTTTTCGGCCCGTTCCTGACCGAGGCCGATATGGCCTGCCTGGAAGCGCTCGCCCGACGCTACCGCCTCATCATCACCGCCGGTTCGGATTTCCACGAGGCTTACGATCCGGCCGGCGCCGGCTGGCCGCGCTCCGCCGCCGCCATCGGCGAATTCCCCACCTTCGGCCGAACGCTGGATGCCGACGCAATGATTGCCGCACTGGATGCCCGCATCGCCGAGCGCAGAGCTCGACAGAGCTCTTAGTTTCGGGTACCCTTGGCTGGTGCCAAGGAAACGGATTCCGCGCTCACTGCGGAAATTTCTGCGCAGGAAGAAAGCCGAGATTCGTCGGCAATTTTTGTCTGCCCAGGAATCGGAGCGGAAAATAAGCGAACTTGTCGCCGGGATTCGGCGGCAGTATACTGGGAGCGAAAAGTAATATGCTTGCTTTCTATAGCGATCTCGCTCCAAGAGAGAAACGCGCCGCCCGAAGCCTCGCGCTCTTGTTCCTGCTGCTCCTGAATGCATTTCTATTGGTACTCGCAGCGTCCTATGGTTTCGCCGCTTGGCGCGAGGGGAAGGGACTATTCGGCGCTGACAAGCAGCTTCAAGTAAGCGTGGCCGGGGAGGGTAAAGTTACCGGCCGGCCGGATGTCGCAAAGATTACCGCAACGGTGCTCTCTGAATCAGATACGCTTAGCCGCGCCCAGGATGAGAACGCCAAGAAGTCCAATGCCGTTACGGCCTACTTGGAGCAGCAGGGGGTGGCAGAGAAAGATGTAAAAACTGTCGGCTATAACATCTTTCCGCAGTACTATTACCCCGGGCCGTGCCAGGGAGGAATTTGCCCCCTTGATAGCCAGCGCCCCCGTATCATCGGCTATCAGATTCGGAACACTTATGAAATCACCGTAAGGGATCTCGGTAAGGCCAACGCCATCCTGGCCGGCATTGTTGCAGCCGGAGTGAATGAAGTCGGCGGCATAGCCTTTGTCATAGACCAGCCCGATGAGCTTAAAGTCGAGGCGCGGCGCAAGGCCATTGCCGATGCCCGCCTCAAAGCCGAAGAACTCGCGCGCGATTTGAATAAGCGCCTCGGGAGGATTATTGCTTTCAGCGAGGGAGGCGGCGTGCCGCCGCCGATCATCTACGGCCAAGAAGCTTTTGGTAAAGGCGGAGGCGGCGGGCCTTCGGTCCAGCCCGGGGAAAACGAGGTCGTGGTGAGCGTCAATATTACGTACGAGCTGAAATAATTTTATGGACACCCCAGAGCGGGTTATCAAAGCCACGCCGGGAGATGTGTTCCGGCATCTCCTCGCCATGATAACGCTTTATTTCTCGGCGGTGAGTTTCGGCATGGTCGTTTTTTCGTTCATTGAGCGCTGGTTTCCCGATCCCCTTGCTTTTCCGGCGGGTCTGAACGCCGGGCCGCTGCGCTGGGCGCTCTCGGCGCTGGTCATCGTATTCCCGGTCTACGTCTGGGTCTCCTGGGCCAATGCCCGGGCGGTCGTTCGCGAGCCCGCGCTGCGCCATCTCCGTTCGCGGAGATGGCTTTATTATTTCACTGTTTTTGCCGCCGCCGCCGTCATCATCGGCGACCTCGTGGTGCTGGTATATAACTTTCTGAACGGGGATCTCACCACGCGTTTCATTCTGAAGATCGCGGCGGTCTTTTTCATCGCCACGGTCATCTTTGCCTACTATCTCTGGTATCTGCGGCGCGAGACCATGGCCACGGCCGACCCCCGCATGCGGGTTTTTGTCTTTGGCGTTATTGGCGTTGTCGCCGCCGCTGCCATCGGCGGATTTATACTGGCCGGCTCTCCATTCGCCGAGCGCATGCGGAGATTTGATGATCGGCGGGTTTCGGACCTTCAGGCCATCCAATGGCAGCTCATTAATTACTGGCAGAAAAAAGACCGCCTGCCGCAATCCATTGCAGAGCTCCGGGATGACATATCCGGCTTCATCCCGCCGCGCGACCCGGAAACAGGCGTTGCCTACGAGTACCGTCCGCTCTCGTCTTTGCAGTTTGAACTCTGTGCCGTATTCAATGCCGAGAGCCGCGCGCAGGAGAAAGCCATGGTTTTGTATGCGCCAGTTACCGACGGCCGCACGCCCGAATCCTGGGCGCACGGCGAAGGCAGCACCTGCTTTACGCGGACGATTGATCCTGAACTCTACCGGATAGGAAAACCGGTGCTGAGATAAAAATGCCCGAGCGGATAGAGATCAAAACCAGCGATGACGTCGCCATTATTGGCGACTATTACGCGCCGGCGAATCAATCGGCCAAGGGGCTCCTGCTCCTGCACATGATGTCGGTTACGCGCCAGAGCTGGAAGGCATTCGCGGAAAAGATGCAGGCCGACGGCTGGCACGTGCTCGCCATTGACCTCCGCGGCCACGGCGAATCTGCGGGCGGCCCCGACGGCTATAAGCAGTTTGGCGATGCCGAACATCAGGCCTCGAAGTTTGATGTCGGGGTTGGGGTCGAGTTTCTGAAATCTCGAGGCGTATCGGCATTTTCGCTCGGCGGCGCATCCATCGGCGCAAACCTGGCCCTCCAATTCCTTGCCGGCCATCCCGAAGCCAAAGCCGCATTCCTCTTGTCGCCGGGTTTAAACTACCGCGGCGTGGCGGCCGAGCCGGCGGCGCCGTCGCTGAGGCCCGGCCAGGCGGTTTACTACGTCGCCTCGCGTGATGACAAGGCCTCCGCCGATGCGATTTTACGTCTTATGGCAATAACGCCGGCCGGCGTGGAGAAGGATGTTAAACTTTTTGATACCGCCGGCCACGGTACGACTATATTTGAACGCCAGCCGGAATTCATGCGAACCGTCGCTACCTGGCTTGATGTGCGGTACGATGGCGTCAAAGGTCGAAATATTTGAGTTCGATGAATTCGATCGATCGTTCCACTTGATGAAAACGGTTTTGTCGTTTTGATCGTTTTATCGTTTTGATTATGTTCATCTTTGATTATCTTCTCACCTATCCTGAATGGGGGCCGCTCATCCTACGCGTAGCGCTTGGCGGGGCCTTTGTCGCCCACGGCTATCCGAAGCTTTTCAAGATGTATGCCGGGTTCGCCGGATGGCTTGACTCCATCGGTATCCGTCCCGGCCGCTTCTGGGCGCTCGTGGTCGGGGTGGTTGAGTTTTTCGGCGGCATCGCTTTGATCGCGGGCGTCTTCACCCAGTTCGCCGCCTTCCTGATCGCCATCAACATGCTGGTTGCCATGGCCAAGGCGAAGTGGGGTAAATCGCGCTATGTCGATCTTGAACGCATGGGCTGGGAGCTTGATCTCATCTACTTCGCCGCCGCGCTCGCCCTTGTCTTCCTCGGCCCCGGCGCCTACGCTTTCGGTTGGTAGCGCTATGTCGGCGGGCTGGCTCCTGCTCGCGGGCGGGCTCATCGCCGCGTTCGCGACGCTCGTTGCCGTGGGCCTGGTTTCGGTCCGTACCCCGCCGGTGGAGGAAGGCGCTCTGCTCGTACGTCTCGCGGGAGAGGAATTCCGGCTTGAAATTGCCGCCACACCTGAAGGGCGTGCCCGGGGCCTGGCCGGCCGCACCGAGCTCGGCGCGAACGAGGGTATGCTCTTCCGTTTTGACATTACTGCCCCGCATTCGTTCTGGATGAAGGGCATGCGGATTCCCATTGATATCGTTTGGCTTTCAGGCGGCGTCATCCGCGCCGTCACAGCAGGGATCGAGCCGCCCCCGCCGGGGATTCCGGATGCCGAGCTCCCGCGCTTCACGTCACCCGAGCCGGTGGATAGTGTGATAGAAATTCGCGCCGGCCGCGCCTCCGAACTCGGGCTTGGCATTGGACAGCGCGTCAAGATTCTGCTACCGTGAACTATTCACCCCGTTACAACCTGGACGCCTCACCCTTCAGGGCGGGGAGGAATGGAGAGTTCCACTGCCTCATTGGAGGCCCCGGCCTTTAGGCCGGGTTGTAACGGGGTTCACCCATGCGTAACGAAATTGTACTGGATTTAGAAACAAAGAAGGCGCCATCCAACTGGGGTGAGCGCGATCTCGCCTCGGTCGGCATTTCAGTAGTCGGCACCTGGAATTCCGCAGGTGATCGGTTTCGGGTATTTAGGGAATCACATTTCGCCGAGCTTGGAGCGCTCCTGAAAAACGCCGATCGAGTCATCGGCTTTTTCATTACCAAATTCGATTTGCCGGTGCTCCAGCCCTATATGGATTTCGATCTCCGGAATCTGCCGGTGCTTGATATCTTTGATGACGTCACGGCCAAGCTCGGCCACCGCGTCTCGCTCGCAAGTTTAGCCAAGGCCACCCTGAATGCCGAGAAGGGCGGCCACGGCTTGGATGCCGTGCGCTGGTATCAGGAGGGGAACTGGGAGAAGCTCGAGGCCTACTGCACCCAGGACGTGCGATTAACGCGCGACCTCTACCATTACGGCCGCGACCGCGGTCACCTGCTCTTTGAGTCGTTCGTGGACGGTAAGACCGTATCAGTGCCCGTGTCTTGGGGCATGGCTGACGAGGCCGATGTCGTGAAGCTTATAGAGCAAGCGCGGGCAGAACAGCGCGTCCTTGAAATTGACTACGTTTCGCGCGAGAATGCCGGCGAGGGCTTCTTAAAAAAGCGGAAGATCGAGATCCGGGGTATAAGAGGTGATGACATTGAGGCCTTTGACCATCTTCGACAGGATGTGCGGAACTTCCGCATCGGCCGCATTGTCGCTGCCCGGCTGCTCGACGAGGCCGTGCAGCCGCGGCCGGTGGCGCAATCGCTGTTCAGGACGTAACCATGGCTGAAATGACACAATTCCATAGCTGGTCCAAAGGCACACTCACGCTCGGGCGGGTCTTCGAGGAAATTACGGCCTATATTCGCTCCCAGCCGGAGCGCTCCTACCAGATCATCGTCGGCTCGGACTCGGCGGCTCGAAATCCCGTGCCGCTCGTCACGGCCGTAACCGTACGGCGGATCGGCAACGGCGCGGTGCATTTCTGGGTCACATCGGAGAAGAAGAGCTTTCATACCCTCCGCGACCGCATTACCGGAGAGGCACTGCAATCCATTACCCTGGCCCAGGAAATCCGCTCCGGCCTACGGGAAAAACTCGGCGAGGAGTTTTTGTGGGACGGCAAGATTGAAGTGCACATTGACGTCGGCGTGAACGGCCCGACGCGGGATTTAATTGACCAGGTGGTCGGCATGGTGAAGGGCTTCGGGTTTGCGGCAGTGATCAAGCCCGGCTCTTTCGGCGCCTCGCAGGTAGCCGACCTCCATACATAGGATCTAAAAGTTGAAAACTAAAAGCCACGCTTACGCGGGCCAAGGCCCGTTTTTCTCTTTTGTCTTTTGTCTGCAAGCCCCATACATGATTACGATCGTAATCATGTATGGGAGTTACTAAGAAGTTAGTTGACTATATGGACTTGACAAAATAGGTTATGGGTGTATAATATAATTGTCTTGAAAATTTCCTTCCCAGATCTGGGGCTTTGATAAAGGGTTTTTGACCCTCCTCAAAAATCCGGCTCGCTTTCGCACCGATCGCAGCAAGCGCGTATATCCGCTAGATTTCTAGATTATTTCAGCACATGCTTTAGTAACGGCTGTCCGGCAAAGCACGACTGGCTAGAAGTATTGCCGCGATGGGTGCGGGAGCGGCTAAAAGGCCTCAGGTTCGGGAAGGAAATATCGAAAGGTAAAACGGCGGGAAAGGAGGTGACTATGGTCCACTTCGTGCCGCACTGTTACGCGGGCGGGGTTGAGCCCGTGCCCAGGGCCGGCGAGCGTGGGGGTGGGTTTGCGAGCAGTCGGGCCCATGCCGTGTGGATAGCTGACTCCGGACATGAGAGGCGCTTATCGTCATCGTGTGGCCGGGGAGGGTATTCGTGCGGAAGCCGGATGTAGTTTCCAGCTATGAGGCATCCCTGAACCCCGACAGGCTCGCAGGGGATGCCCGTACGGCAGTTCACCGTTCGCTGGGGCGCGCGAATCTTGCCTCGGCGACAACTCTCATCTGCGAACGCTGAGGGGGAGCCCATGGCGCGTTGCCGTTGGCTGTTCCGTACCAGAGGTGCAGAGCTGTAGCTCTCTTTACGAAGTTTTCGTCCCGTAGTGGCCAAAAGGCGCCCGTGCGGCGCCGGGCAGGCGGATCCCTTTCGCGGCTAAGCCAGCGGCAGTCGAGAGCTGTCCTACTGTGCCGATCCTGCGATGTAGGCCCGCCAAGCAAACCGGGACGACGAGGAGTGTAACAGTGTCCGGGGTTCAGCAGTAGCGATCTCCCGGCCGACCTCACTCCTCCGTCCTCTAAGATCCCATAGCAGTGTCAGCACCTTACAACACACTTGTGACTATGGGGTCCTAGAGGGCGAACAACGGATATGTTTTCATAAACAACGCCGCACCATCTGGTGCGGCGTTGTGTTTCACGATAAACTAGGTTGTTCGTTTTTATGCCCAAGAAAATCCAGACAACCAAGCTCCGGCGCGGCATCGCCATCTTTGTGAAGTACCTGAAGCCCTACCGCTCCGCGCTCATAGTCATCAGCGTATTCAGTTTGGCCGACGCCGGCGCCAACGCCCTTGTCCCGCTCCTCGCCGGGAAGATTTTTGATGCGCTCATCCAGCCGCGAAGTGCGGCCGTACCTTTCCTCGGCATCGTGCCGGCGGCATTGGCGTTAATCGGCGTCTGGTTCGTTATCCGCATCTGCGGCGATATTGCCGGCTGGCAGAAGAGCATTCGGCAGGAACGCTTCGGGGCCGACGTTCATGCCGACTACCTCATCGCCGCGTTCTCCCGCGTGCTGGAACTGCCGCTCTCCTTCCATAAGTCGCACCGCGTGGGCGAGATTATCAGCCGCATCCAGCGCGGCTCGGATCGCCTGGAGTCCATTACTAACCGCGTGCTCGTCGACCTCCTGCCCGATTTCCTTTCGGTCATCCTCACCTTCGTCATCGTCTTTTTGATCCAGCCGAAGCTCGCCCTGGTCGTGGTGGCCGCGATGGGCCTCTACCTTGTCATGCTCATTCGCACCGCGCCCGGCCTCTCGGCCATCTCCTACAAGATGAATAAGGCCTATTCCTGGGCCTTTGGCTACTCCTCGGACATCATGATGAACGTGCACGGTGTGAAGCAGGCCACGGCCGAAGGCCACGAGCGCCGCCAGCTTTTCCGCTTCTTCCGCCTAAAGGCTGCGCGGTTGTGGTCGGACTACATGCGCATCTGGCAGGGCCTCTCCTTCTACCAGCGGGCTATCGTCACCCTGATGCAGCTCGGCATTTTCATCTACTCTTTTTATCTCGTCCGCGCGGGCGCCCTGACGCCGGGCGGGCTTGTGGCTTTCAACGCCTATGCGGCCATCGTCTTCCGGCCGCTTGCCATCATTGCCAATAACTGGGATATAGTGCAAAACGGCCTGGCCGCCGTGGATCGCGCCGAGAAGATTATCGAGCGTCTGCCCGAGGTTTATGTGCCGGAGCGGGCCATCATCCCGAAGGAGTTCGCCGGAAGCGTTGAATTTCGCGGCGTCTCTTTTTCCTACGGCGGGCGGCGCAAATACGTGCTTGAGGACATTTCGTTTGAGGCCAAAGCCGGCCAGAGCCTTGCCCTGGTCGGCGAATCGGGGGTGGGCAAGTCCACGCTGGTTGATCTTATCTCCGGATATTACCGTCCCAAGAAAGGGAAAATATTTATTGACGGCCATGAGGTGTCGCGGCTGGATTTGAAATTTCTCCGCTCCAAAGTCGCGGTCGTGCCGCAGGAACTATTGCTCTTCAACGATACGATCCAGAACAATATCCGCTACGGAAGTTTCGGTGCATCGGATGCCAAGGTTCTCGAGGCGGCCAAGCGGGCGCATGCCGACGATTTTATCCAGCGCTTTTCGCGGAAGTACCGCCAGCTCGTTGGCGAGCGCGGCATCAAGCTTTCGGTCGGGCAGAAGCAGAGGATCGCCATCGCGCGGGCCATTTTGCGGAATCCCCGCATCCTGATTCTTGACGAGCCGACCTCGGCCCTGGATGCGAAATCCGAGGCGCTCATTCAGGAATCCCTGGCCGAGCTCATGGCTGGCCGGACGACGTTCATTATCGCGCACCGGCTTTCAACCGTCCGACGGGCGGATACGATTTTAGTTCTCGAAAAGGGCCGCATCGTCGAGCGCGGCAAGCACGAGGAGTTGATTCAGATCCCCAACGGGGTGTACCGTAAGCTCTACGAGCTTCAGATCGGATTGAAATAGCGGTTGTCCCCGTAGCTCAGCGGATAGAGCGCTTCCCTCCGAAGGAAGAGGCCAGAGGTTCAAATCCTCTCGGGGACGCATCACAATCAAATCCTGCCACACTGAATATCTTTATTTTGCGCAAGGGAGGGTTAGTATAAAATAGAGGAATGGCTAAAGCTCCTTCTTCAGTCGGATTAGTGCGTTTTATATTTGCCGCGCTTTTCATCGTTGTCGCCGCCGGCTCTTGGGACGTGTGGTGGCATGGCGCATTCGGGCGCGATTCGTTCATTGAGCCGCCGCATCTTCTATTGTATGCGGCTTCGGCCGCGGCCTTAGTCGCAGGCGCGCTCGCATTTTACCGCTTCCGGGACGGGTCATGGCGCCGCATAACGCTTGCGCTTTTGGCTATATCGCTTTGGGCGCCCTTGGATAATGTTTGGCATCGTCTCTTCGGGGTCGAGGACCTTTTCAGCGTCCTTGCTGTCTGGAGCCCGCCGCATCTTTTTCTGGTCGCAGCGATCGTTACCGCGCTCTGGTTTTTATTCCCCAAGCTCGAGAATGACCGGCTGGGCCGGCAGTTCTTCGGTTCGCTTGCGATAAGCTCGCTCGCGGTCCTTTTGGTTTTCGCGGTATTGCCGTTCCATCCGCTGGGGCCGTATCGTCTTTGGGGGCCCTGGGGCGCGGTATACATTACGGCGATCCTGGCCGGGTTTTTTATTGCCAGCCAGTCATTAGTCGGCGGTTTCGGCCGCGCCACCATGGTCGGCGCATTTTTCGCGCTGCTGCACGCTATGCAATACCACTGGAGCAATGTTCCGGATGCGGTCGTTCCTTTTCACGCGCATCCGCCTGCATGGCTGGTCATAGGATCGGTGCTTGCCATGGCGGCTTTGATCGATATCGCGCGCAAATTGCCGCAGGATGTTTTGGGCGGTGCGGCGGGGCTTCTTTTCGGCGCTATACTTTTCGGGTCAATTTCCTCGTTCGATCCTGAATTTTTGCTGGCCGGGAGCGATGTGATAGCGGCTATTGGCGCGAGCACGGCCGGCGGCGTTATCGGCGGATTCCTTTCGCGGCAATTCGCGCCGCGCTAGAACTCGGTATCGGCAGGGCGACCGGTCTGCTACAATAGGCGCGATGACGAAATTTTCCCTTTCTTTTTGGGGCGGGGCGCGGGAAGTGACCGGCGCCTGTTATTTGCTGGAAGTCGGCCGCACTAAAATTCTTGTTGACTGCGGCATGTTCCAGGGATGCGACGATTGCGATATTCGGACGCATGAGCCCCTGCCCTTCAAAGCCGCTGAACTTGATGCCGTATTCGTGACGCATGCGCATATAGACCATATCGGGCGTCTGCCTAAGCTTTGGCGCGAGGGCTTCCGCGGGCCGATATACGCGACCACGCCGACACGCGATCTCGCCGACATCATGCTAGCCGATGCGATGCAGTTCTTACACGCCGGCAAGGAGCTTTACTCCGCCTCGGATCTCGCCGAGACTTTAAAGCTCTTCCAATCCGTGGAGTATGGCGAAGACATTGCCGTGGGCGGCATCTCGGCGCGGCTCCTGAATTCAAGCCACATTTTAGGCTCGGCCTTTGTGCGCCTGGATGCCGGGGGCAAGGTCTTTGTTTTCACCGGGGACGTGGGGAACGTTCCTTCCATCCTCCTTCCGCCGCGCGCGTCCCTTCCTGAGACGAGCGTCCTCATTGTTGAGGCGACCTACGGCAACAAACGCCACAAGCACACCGAGGACAGGCGGCTGATGCTGGAGCGGGCCATTGAAGACGTGGTCGCCAAGAAAGGCACATTAATGCTTCCAGTCTTCGCTACGGAACGAACGCAGGAAATACTTTTTGAGATCAACGAGATGCTCCAGTTCAAGCGCGTGCCCGAGGTGCCGATATTCGTGGATTCACCCCTGGCTATCAGAGCCACGCGCGTGTTTGCGAAGTATCCGGGCTATTACCGGCCGGAAGTGCAGGAGCTCGCCAAAACGCATCCCCACCTCTTTGAGTTCAAGAATCTGAAATTCACCGAAAGCGTGGAGGAATCCAAAGCCATCAACAACGTGCCGCCGCCAAAAGTCATCCTGGCCGGGTCGGGCATGTCCGCCGGCGGGCGCATATTGCACCATGAGAAGCGCTACCTGCCCGATGCGAAGAGCATTCTCTTTATCACCGGCTACCAGGCGGCGGGATCGCTCGGCCGGCGTCTGCTGGATAAGGCCCGGGAGGTCAAGATCCATGGCGAGTCCGTCCGGGTCGCGGCCGAGACGCGAGTAGTGGATGGCTATTCGGCGCACGCTGACGAAGATGAGCTTTTTTCGTTCGTAGCCGAGATGCGGGACAGCTTGGAGCGCGTATTCGTAGTGCAGGGCGAGCCGGCCGCAGTTCTCGGGTTCCAGGCCACGATCCAGGATCACCTCGGCATACCCGCTGCGGCTCCGCTGCACGGGGAAAAGTTTGAAATCTAGCGCGCAGGGGATAGCGTATAGCTGTTAGCCAACAAGCGCAATTTTGCTATACTCATAGCTATCCGCTAAACGCTCTGCGCTATACGTTCATCACATGAAACCCTCGCCCCACACCCATCTCAAATACAAAATCGCCATCTCCGGCGCCGCCGAGACCGGGCACTGCGGCCCCAATGCGCTTCCGCTCACCAAGGAGCTTGGCGCCGAGATCGCCCGGCAGGGCGCCGTGCTCCTGACGGGCGCCACAACGGGCGCGCCTTACTGGGCGGCGATCGGCGCCAAAGATGCGGGCGGGTTTGTAATCGGGCTTTCGCCGGCGGCTTCCGAAGTGGAACACGTGAAAAAATACCGCCTGCCTCTTGATTACCACGACATGATCGTCTACACGGGTTTTGGCTACTCCGGACGGAACCTTTTCCTTACGCGGAGCGCCGACGGCGTCATCATCTCCTGCGGCCGCATGGGCACGCTGAACGAATTTACGATCGCCTTTGAGGACCAAAAGCCCATAGGCGTCCTTACCGGTTCGGGCTGGATGACCGACGATATCATCAAGAAGATAATTGCCGAGGCGCACCGCGGCAACGGCAAAGTTATTTGGGATAACGATCCCAAAAGACTCGTTGCAAAAATGATCCAGCTCATCCGCAAGGAAAAGCTGGTCAAGATATAGGGACATGAATCTCTTGCCGCGGTCGTTCCAGGCCGCACTGCTCCTCGTCGGTACGATCGTGGGAGTGGGAATATTTGCCATTCCTTATGTCTTCGTCCGCGCGGGATTTTTGACCGGCGTTCTTGAGATTCTTATTCTGGCCGCCGTTACCCTAGTTTTGAATCTCGCCTATGCCGAAGTGGTGCTGAGGACGCCGGAAATCCACCGCCTGCCCGGGTATGCCGCGCGGTATCTCGGACCGGTTGGAGCCTGGGTATCCCGCCTTTCCTACCTTTTCGGCATCTCCGGAACGCTTCTGGTCTATCTCGTACTCGGCGGCGCATTTCTTGGAACGCTCCTTGCCGCGGCCTTCCCGCGCATTCCCATGGCGATCGGGCCGGCCGCCTTTTACCTTATCGGCGCGGCGGTCGTGCTCCGCGGCATACGCTTTGAGAGTTTTGCCAATGCTCTTTTCACGCTTGGGCTCATTGCCGCCCTTGTCGTCGGCGGGAGCATTCTCCTGCCCGGCATTAGTACTGCCGAGCTTGGCGGGTTTTATCCTTCGCGCCTGGCCATTCCCTACGGCGTGCTTCTGTTCAGTCTTGCCGGTGCGGCCATCATTCCTGACGTACGCCGCGCGCTCGGCAACGGCATTCCCCGCGCGCTCGCCACGGTCGTGGCCGCGGGAACGCTCATTCCTCTAGCGCTCTACCTCCTCTTTGCCGCCGCGGTGGCCGGGACGACCGGGGAGGGCACTACGCCCGATGCCATAAGCGGCATCGCCGGGCTTCTCGGCCCGCCTTACGGAATATTCGGCAGCGCCATCGGATTTTTAGCAACGATTACATCTTTTATTCCACTCTCTATCGTGCTGGAAGGAATGTTCGCCGCTGATCTTAAACTGCGCCCGGCATTGGCCACGTTCTTCACCTTGGCCATACCGCCGCTCCTCTTTGCGGCAGGATTCCATGATTTTATCGTTATTATCAGCCTCATCGGCGCGGTGGCGATAGGCGTTGATGGAATACTGATTCTTTTGATCCACCGCCGGGCCGAGGAGGCTCATCCCGGCGCAGTATCGTTTCGCCTCAAAATACCGGTCATTCTCCGCGCCGTCATCATTTTAATGTTCATTGCCGGCATTCTGGCCGCAGTATTCGGCTAGGGTGGTCTACTGGATAAGAAAAAATGGAATTTTTCGGCCTTGATCTCGTCAATCTCGTTCAGACCGCCGGGCTTATCGGCATTTTTTTCATCATCTTCGCCGAATCAGGACTGTTCATAGGATTTTTTCTGCCCGGCGACTCACTGCTTTTTACCGCCGGGTTCCTCGCCTCGCAGGGCTACCTCCCTATTGGCATCCTCGTCGCCGGCTGTTTCGTCGCGGCGGTACTTGGGGACAACTTTGGGTATGCATTCGGTCGCCGCGTTGGACCAAGGATTTTTCGGCGGCCGCAGTCATTATTTTTCAATCCGCAAAATTTGGAACGCGCGCGGCGCTTTTACGAGGCGCACGGCGGTAAGACCCTTGTCATTGCCCGATTTCTTCCCTTCATTCGTACCTTTGTTCCGATACTTGCCGGCGTGGGCATGATGCGCTACCGCATTTTTTTCTCCTATAACGTCGCCGGCGCCTTCCTCTGGGCCGTTCTCCTGCCGCTAGCCGGCTACTTTTTGGGCGCCGTCATTCCCGACGTGGACCGTTACCTATTGCCTATTGTCACGGGCATTATAGTCGTGACGACCTTGCCATCCGTTATTACAGTGCTGCGCGATCGGGAGCGGCGAGCATTCCTCTGGCGCATACTTACGTTTTGTGGTCGCAAATGAGAAACCGCGTTCGCTTTTACGGCATTTGATACTTTTACGGCCTCCGAACCATGCGCATCATCGCTGACCTGCATATTCATTCGCCGTATGCCCGCGCGGTGTCGCGGGATATGACGTTCGAAAATCTTGATGGCTGGGCGGCCCTGAAGGGTATCACCGTAATGGGAACGGGCGATTTCACTCATCCCAAATGGATGAAGGAGATAAAGGAAAAGCTCGAGCCGGCCGAGCCGGGACTCCACCGTTTGAAAGGAGGTAAAAACGCGACGCGTTTTCTCCTTACGGTCGAGCTTTCGAGCATCTATAAAAAAGGCGGTAAAGTGCGGCGCATCCATAATCTCGTGTTTGCGCCGTCCATTTCAGCAGCCGAAAAGATAAATACGGAACTTGGCTGGCTCGGCAATCTTGCTTCCGACGGACGGCCCATACTCGGCCTTGATTCCAAGGAGCTTGCCAAAATAGTTTTCAATGCTGATTCAGATTGCGTTCTTGTTCCGGCGCATGCCTGGACGCCTTGGTTTTCGGTGTTCGGTTCTATGTCGGGATTCGATTCCTTGGAGGAATGCTTCGATGAATTCACGCCGCACATTTTTGCCATCGAGACCGGCCTTTCTTCGGATCCGGAGATGAACTGGCGGCTTTCCAAGCTCGATTCCGTCGCGCTTATTTCTAATTCCGACTCGCATTCGCTTCCGCGCATAGGGCGGGAAGCCAATGTTTTCGAATCGGAGCTTTCTTATGGCGGCATAATGAGCGCCATCAGGTCGCGTGATCCCAAGCGGTTTTTGTTCACGGTCGAGTTTTTCCCCGAGGAAGGCAAGTACCACTATGATGGCCATAGTGCCCACGGCGTGAGGATGTCGCCCGAGGAGACCAAGAAAGCCGGCGGCATGTGCCCGACCTGCGGCCGGCCCGTGACCGTGGGCGTCATGAACCGGGTGGAGAAACTCGCCGACCGGCCTCGCGGAGCGCGGCCGATAAATGCCATACCGTTCAAGCGCATGGTTCCGCTGGATGAGATCATTGGCGAGGCCTTTGACCTGGGGGTATCATCGAAAAAGGTGAAGGAGGAGTATCGGCGGCTCGTGGCAGCGCTTGGTTCGGAATTCTCCGTGCTCCTTGAGGCTTCGGAATCCGACCTTAAATCCGCGGCACCGCCGGAAGTGGCAGAAGGCGTCCTGCGGGTGCGGGAAGGGCGCCTCAAGGTCGAGCCCGGGTATGACGGCGAGTACGGCACGGTGCGCATTTTCGATGAGGCGGACCGTAAAAATATGGCCGCCGGCCAGTCGTCACTGTTCAATTAGCGTATGAAGTTCGCATTTCTAAAACTGAACCAGGTTATTCTTGTAATCATCTTCGCGCAGTTCATTTTTACGATGGCGGTGAGCTTGTCAGCGCCGCTCTTCGCCATTTTCGTCGTACGGGATATCGGCGCGGCGGCGGCGGCCGTGGGCTTCGCCTCGGCTGTCTACTGGGCGATGAAATCAATCCTCCAGCTCCCCATCGCCCGCTATCTCGACAAGAACCACGGCGAGATTGACGATTACTATTCGCTCCTCGCCGGCATCACCATTACGATGACCGGGGTCTTCCTTTTCTATTTCGCCGCGGAGCTTTGGCATATCTTTGCCATTCAGGCGTTGATCGCTATTGGCGATGCCTTTGCCATTCCGCCGCTCTACGCCATCTTCACCCGCCATATTGACAGCGGTGCGGAGGGATTTGAATGGGCATTGCAGTCAAGCTTCTCTTTCGGCGCCGGCGGGGCTATCGGCGGGGTGCTGTCGGGCATCCTCGTCGGGCTCGTCGGCATCCGGCCGCTCTTCCTCGTGAACGGTACGCTCATGCTCGTCGGCCTCATTGTTCTCGTCTTCCTCCGGCCCTATATCCGTCCAAAGGTGCCCTCACCGGCACAGAGGGTGTTCATCGAACAGAAAAGGGTGTAAGAGAACCCCGCGCATATATTTTTCTTCACGCCTCCATTTCTAGAAAACCGTCCCGCGAATCGCGGGACGGTTTTCAGCCCAGGGATCCCACTGCCCTTTTGCCCCTCGCAAAAGCCCTGGGTTGCCGACTGGCAACCCGTCGCTCCGCGACCCCGATGGAGAAAAATATACGCGTGGGGCTCTTGGAGGGGCATGCATAGGGCGGTGGCGCTCCTTGATCGAGCGTTCCGAGAGGCGGCACCGCCGCGCTCGAGGGATGCGTGGTTGATTTACTGCCCCATTTGAACTATCACGGACGCATGTTGCAGGAAACTCTCCGGTAAGCTGCAGCTTGATCCGGTAAAGGAGAAGGTGAGGATTTTGCTCTAGTTCCATGCGCGAACGCCTGTCCGCGCTCCGGCCACGGGATGTTCTCCGGGCCTTACAGCGAGCGGGCTTTTTCGTTCACCACACGACGGGAAGTCATTACATCTTGTTCGTATAATGGCTCCGGCAGTAGGCGAATATGCGGGAGGTCACGGCTTCTGGCGGCCAGTGTGTTAGCATAATGGTATGCACCCGGAAGACAGCCAGGTACAAACCGCCGAGGAACGTCAGGATGCGATTTTCAAGCGCATGAGCGCGGATAAGAAACTTGCCGTCGGGTCGGGTCTCTGGAGGCTCGCTAGAGAACTTGCAGGGGTAAAAATCAGCAGCCATGGAATCAACCGATCCCAGGCATCTCCTCGTCGCCGTCACGAAGATTCTTGATCGGCTTGGCATTTCGTATCTTATTACGGGCGGCATTGCCGTGCTCGTTTGGGGCCGTCCGCGGTTTACCGCCGACATTGATATTGTTGTGGAGCTGAAGGCCGGAGATGTGCCGGCGCTTTCCGATGCCCTCCGCGGCCTTGCTCCGGACGGGTACTTAGACCCTGCGCAAATGGAGCGCGCCATTGCCGCGCGGGGCGAATTTAATTTCATTGACGGCGCGAGCGGCGTGAAGGTTGATTTTTGGATACTGAAAGAGGATGACGCTTTTGATCGTTCGCGCCTGGGGCGCCGCGTGGCAAAGGAAGTTCTCGGCGAGCGGGTGCATTTCAGCTCGCCGGAGGACTTGATTCTCATCAAATTGCTTTGGTATAAAACTTCGCCGTCAAGCCGCCAGCTTGAGGATGCGGAGTCGGTCTTTAAAATATCGGGCGGCATGCTTGATCGGGCATACCTCCGCGAATGGGGAGCGCGCCTAGGTGTTGAGGAATTACTCCGGCCGTTTCTCAAACAGCAGGATTATAAAGAATGACCAACCAGGAACTTGCGAAAATCCTCTTTGAAATGGCGCTGCTGCTTGAAATGGAAGGCGTCGAGTTTAAGCCGCGGGCCTTTGAAAAAGCCTCGCAGTCCCTTGAGGTCCTGGATGAAGACATCCGCGATATTTATAAGAAGGGCGGCCTTAAGGCGCTGATGGATATTCCGGACGTAGGCCGGGGAATAGCCGAGCGCATCGAGGAGTATCTTAAAACGCGCCGCATCAAGGAGTACGACCGCTTGAAAAAACGAGTGCCCGTGGATCTAGAGGGCCTGAAACGCGTGGAAGGGCTTGGCCCGAAGAAAATAAAACTTCTTTGGCAGAAATTGAAGATCCGCACCGTGCGCGACCTAGAGAAAGCGGCTCGGGCCGGCAAGATCCGCAGGATTGCATCGCTCGGCGCAAAGACCGAAGAGAATATCTTAAAGGGTATTGAATTTGTAAAGCGCTCGGGCAGCCGCTTTCTTCTCGGCGAGATCTACGGCCTGGTGAAGGACATTGAATCGCGTCTTGAAAGGCTGCCGGGCGTAGAGAAAGCCGTGGCCGCCGGTTCCATGCGGCGCATGAAGGAAACAATCGGCGATGCCGACTTTCTCGTCGTATCCGCGAAGCCGAAACCGGTCATGGACTACTTCGTCTCGATGCCCGAAGTCGTCCATGTCTACGCCGAGGGCCCGACAAAGTCGCTCGTCCGCCTTAAGAGCGGTCTTGATTGCGACATCCGCGTCGTGCCGCGGGAATCCTACGGTGCGGCCTTGAACTATTTCACCGGCTCCAAGGACCATAACGTCGCACTTCGTAAGATCGCGATTGACAAAGGGCTAAAACTGAATGAGTATGGGTTGTTCCGTGGCAAGCGGCAGATCGCGGGGAAGAATGAGACCGACCTCTACCACGCGCTCGGCCTTCGTTATATCGAGCCCGAACTTCGCGAGAATCTCGGTGAGATCGAGGCCGCAAGAAGGGGCACGCTTCCGAAAAATCCGATCGGCTACGGCGACCTGAAAGGCGACCTCCAGACGCAGACGAATTGGACCGACGGCGCGAATTCCATTGAGGAGATGGCACTCGCGGCAAAGAAGGCCGGGCTTGAATACATCTGCATCACCGACCACACGCGCTCGCTGGCTATGACCGGCGGGGCGGATGAGAAAAAGCTCGAGCGGCAAATGACCGAGATTGACCGCCTGAACCGGAAGTTGTCGGGTGTCACCATTTTGAAGGGAGCGGAGGTGAATATCATGGCCGATGGCACGCTTGATATTGCCGATAGAACGCTTGCTAAACTTGATTGCGTCGGCGTTGCCGTTCACTCGCATTTCAAAATGCCAAAAGCCGAGATGACCAGGCGCATCATCCGGGCGATGGAAAATTCCCACGCGGATATCCTCTTTCATCCGACCGGGCGCATCATTAACCGGAGGGCGCCCTACGAGGTGGACATGGACGAGGTCATCAAGGCCGCCAAGCGCATTGGTACCGTTCTTGAAATAGATGCATCTCCCGAACGGCTGGATATGAAAGACGAATATATTCGTAAATGCGTGGGGGCGGGAGTTAAAATGGTTATTGATTCCGATGCCCACTCCGTGTACGGATTCCAATTTTTGAAATTCGGCATTGCGCAGGCGCGGCGCGGCTGGGCCCAAGAGGATGATATTTTGAATACGAAAACGCTTAAGGAATTCTTGAGGGTCATTGCATGAGGCGAGTTATTTCAGCCGGAGCCGTAATTTTCCGCCGCGGCCGCGACCTGCCTGACCGGCAGGCAGGCGGGCATTTGAAGTTTCTTCTTCTTTACCACGGCCGTAACTACTGGAATTTTCCCAAGGGCAAGCTTGAGGAGGGCGAGCGCGCCACCCAGGCGTTTCTGCGCGAGGTGGAGGAGGAAACTGGATTAAAGCATCAGGATATGCGGGTCCTCTCGGGCTTCCGCGCCACGGACCGCTACACATTTTTTGATCGCTATGCCCAGCCCGCGACTTCTAATGCCAAGCCGGCGGCAGAGCGGGGCCAGGTATTCAAGATCGTCATATATTATCTCGTTGAGGCGCGAACGCGCCATATAGCCATATCCGAAGAGCATGAGGGGTTTGCCTGGTTCACGTACCGCGAAGCGTTGAAGGTGGCGCGGTACAAGAATACCCAGGCCATCTTGAAGCAGGCCTATGAATTTATCGAAAAAAATTTACCCCGTACCACAACGCGGGCACCTCACCACCGCGAGCGGAGGTAAACCGTAGCGACGCATGGCAAGAGCATGTTTCAAGCCAAAATCCCAGCAGTTGTGGTACGGGGTGTACGCCGCAACGCGGCGCATCCCCCGCGGCCATGTCGCCACGTACGCTGACCTTGCCTGCGCCGTGGGCTGTCCCCGGGCCTGGCGCCGCGTCGGAACCGTTCTCGGACAAAACCGCGATCCCAAAACACCCTGCCACCGCGTGGTTCGCTCGGACGGTCGGGTCGGCGGCTTCGGCCTGCCCGGCGGAACTGCTGGGAAGATAAAAAAACTCCTGGCGGAGGGCGTAGAGATTTCGGCCGGGCGCATCAGCCTTCCTCGCTATCGCATCCACTCGCCGAAGTTATTAGTCGTTCGTCATTAGTTATTTGTCATTTCTTCATGCTAATTCCCATTGTTCTCGCCGCCCTTGCCGAATCCATTGTTTCCTTTTCGGGCGGATTTTTTGTCCTCATGCGTAAATCCGTGGCCGAGTGGCTTGCCCACCGCATGCTCGGTTTTGCCATCGGCGCGCTCATCGGCGTTACCTTTTTTGACGTTATCCCCGAAGCTATGGAGGCGATCGGAGAAAAGGCGGCCTTCGGCTATGTCGCCCTGGGCATAATGGTTTTCTTCGCCGCCGAAAAGGCGCTCCGCTGGTATCACCATCATCACGGCGGGCACGATGGCGAGATCCGTCCCTTCGCCACGCTCATCCTTTTTGGCGATGCCATCCATAACTTCATTGATGGCATCGCACTTGCGGTGAGTTTTCTAGTTTCCCTACCCCTCGGCATCGCGACGACCGTTGCCGTTCTCGTCCACGAGGTGCCGCAGGAAGTTGCCGATTTTGGCGTACTCATCCGCGGCGGCTATTCGCGCTCGCGTGCGCTTTGGGCGAATTTCGCGATTTCGCTCACCACCCTTGCTGGAGCGCTCCTCGGCTATGCGGCCGGAGAATCGTTTGCTTGGCTCCTGCCATATCTTCTTGCCGTTATCGGCGGTAACTTCCTTTACATCGCCATGTCGGACCTCATTCCCGAGACGCATGAGGAGACAGGCATGTGGCATCTCATTGTGCAGCTTGCCCTTATGTCCGCAGGCATTGGCGTGATGTATTTCCTCGGTCTTTACTTCGCGGAATAGATACCCACGGGCTTCCCGCGCTTCGCCAAAGCTTCGGCGAGGCGAGCCGCCCGCGGTGCTCTGCAAGAGATTATAGAAAACCGCCCGGCAAATGGCCGGGCGGTTTTCTATTCCGCTACTTTCCCGCGGCTACTATACGCTCGAACACCTTCGGCTCGTGTTCAGCGAGGTCGGCGAGTATTTTGCGGTCGAGCGCGATCTGCTTTTTTTGAAGTGAAGAGATTAGGCGTGAATAGGAAAGGCCATGGAGCCGCGCTCCGGCATTGATCTTGATATTCCAGAGCCGCCGGAATTCGCGTTTCTTCCGCTTACGGTCGCTAAACGCGTGGGACCAGGCGTGGAGGAGCGCGTCTTTGGCTGCGCGCTCCTTGGATTTCCTCGTCCAGCGGAACCCCTTTGTGTAGCGGAGGGTTTTCTCGCGCCGCTTGTGGGCAATGACGCCGCGTTTGACTCGGGACATATGGTGCTAATCTACAAATGAATGCGGATCTGCAAATATGCGGCTGCGATGACGGATTAGGTGATGTTAGAGGCGAGCTAAAATTTCGCGGCGGAACGAACGGGGAAATGGAACGCTTGTTCCTTTTCGGCGCCGCATGCGGCCGGATTCCTTGGCGTTGAAATGGTTCTGGCCGGCGACCCTACGGATGAGTTTGCCGGTTTTGGTCAGCTTGATGCGTTTGCGGATGGATTTATTGGGTTTAGCCATGTTCGTGGGACGAAAGTTGGAGGACTAAAGACAAAGGCATACTGCGTTCGTCTTTGTCTTTTTAGCCTTAGGCCCGTTTCAAGATTGCCGTGAACCCATGCGGCGTGGCCTTGATGCCCTGCTCAAGCGCGTGTCCAGGGATGAGCGCAAGGAACTCGGCAAATCTCTTACGGGCGAAGTCGCGAAGAGCCTTTTCGCGGCCGCGGAGCACCATGTCTACTTTAACCTTGTGGCCTTCAGCCAGAAACTCTTCGGACTGCTTGGCGCGGAGTTCAAGATCGTGCCGGCCCGTTTTGAACCCGATGCGGAGCATTTTTACCTCCGAGACGTGCTTTTCCTTCGGCCGGTGCTCGCGCTCTTTCCTCGCCTCGTCGTACTTGAACTTGCCGAAATCCATTATTTTCACCACCGGCGGGTTGGCAGTCGGCGCGATTTCGATCACGTCGAGCCGGCGCTCCTCGGCGATCTTAAACGCGTCTTCCAGCCCCATTTCGCCGAGGTTTTTCCCGGTCTCGTCAATGGCGCGCACGCGCGGAGCGCGGATCTGATTGTTTATGCGGTAGCGTCGGAGGATAACGGGTATTGTTAAGCGAGTCTCATCTGATACCTAGGAACGGTAGCGGAAATAAGGGGAGAAGTCAATTTCGGCGTGGAGTGAAAACCGCCCTTCAGGGGGCGGTTTTCATGGTATGGAGGTGGGGAGAATTGAACTCCCGTCCGGAATATGCCGGCTCATGAGGTTTACAGGCGTAGCCCGGCTGGTATGGGCATTGGCGGTTAAACCGGGCAAAATCCTCCAACGCTTTTCCGGTGCATCTCGGCCGCGGTACCGGAGTTCCGCGGCCCAGCTCGATAAGTGACACCGGTGAGGACGTATCGAGCATCCGTCCGCCGATGCCGCTCCGGCTTACCGGAGCGGGGACGCCGTTAGGCTACTGCAAGAGCAGGACTAAAGGCGTTTTTGAATAAGTTTGCACTTATTGGTTGCGGGTTTTTAGCGAGGTGTCCCAAGCGCCCTCGGCCTGCCCCTTGAGCGAACAATATTTCGTCGAGGCCTATCACCCCCTAGCGTTCGCGCAGGGTCCGTTCTATTTTTTTCCGATCTTCCCGTTCGCGGATGCGCTCGCGCTTGTCGTACGTCTTTTTCCGGCGGGCAAGCCCGAACGCGATTTTAATCCGCGGGCCTTTAGTGTACACCCGTAAAGCGACCAAAGTCAAGCCCTTTTGCGCGGATTTGCCGATAAGTTCCTTTAGCTCGCGGCGATGTAGGAGGAGCTTTCGCGGACGTTCCGGATCGTAGCCGGCCGGGGTGTTGGCGGCCTGGTAGGGCGGGATGGCGGCATTGACGAGCCATGCCTCTCCGCCGCGCATGAGCACGAACGCTCCTGCCAAGTTCATGCGGTCGGCACGCACTGATTTAACTTCAAACCCGAAAAGTTCAAGGCCGGCCTCATATGTTTCGAGGATCTCGTAGTCAAATTCGGCGCGGCGGCTGGTTGCTAGTACGGGCATATCGTGGTATTTCTACGCTAACACATCCGAAAAAGGGAGACACGATGGTTTGTCAGGGATACGGAAATTGCCCGCTTCCTCACCCGGTTGTTTCCGTCGCGCGCGAAGGCGGATGCCGCTGCGAAGCGGGAGAAGAGGACTCCATACCGCTCAACGCGGGGTGGACGATGGCCTGGGTGATCCGCGTCCTCGGGGCGATCTCGGTCATTGCGATCGGAGCCGCCGCGACAGCTCTTGCGCACGTGGGAGGGAAGCTCTTTTCGCGGTTCGGGAGCGGTTCTTAGGGCCCGCTCCGTTTTTTATTCCGTCCGGTTCTGTTAGATTGAAGCCATTATGTTTCGGAACCAATTGCGGCCATTGATCCTGCGGGCTATTGCCGATCTGCAACAGGAGAAGGCGCTCCCGCCATTTGATGTTCCTCTGTTTACGGTCACGGCGTCGGAAGAGGCCGACCGCGGCGATTACGCCACGAATGCAGCCCTCATCATCGGCCAGCGCATTGGGCGCCCGCCACTGGAAGTTGCTGAACATATCGCGGCACGGTTGGGAAAATGCTCTGCTTCCCGCGGAGCCGCAGTCGTGGCGGCCGCCGCGGCGGCCGCCCCCGGATTCGTGAACATCAGTCTCTCCGATGAGCTCCTCGCGGGCTCGCTCGGCGCTGCGCTCGCCGAGCCGGATATTTGGTGGCGGAGCGATCTCGGGAATGGGGAGACCGTTGTTGTGGAGTACTCCTCGCCGAACATTGCCAAGCCCCTCGGCGTGCACCACCTGCGATCGACCATCATCGGGCAGGCGATCGTGAACCTTCTGCGGGCCGGAGGCTACCAGGCGGTGTCGTTGAGCTTCCCTGGCGATTGGGGCACACAGTTCGGACTGCTCATCGCCGGCTACAAGCGATGGGGGGATCCTGAAAAAATTAAGGCGCACCCCATTGAAGAGATGCTGGATCTCTACGTCCGGTTCTCGCAGGCTGCGAAGGAAAACACTGAACTACTTGGGGAAGGGCGGGAGGAGTTCAAGAAGCTGGAGGACGGTGATCCGGAGAATCGCAAGCTCTGGCAGTGGTTTCTCGACGAGTCACTGCGGGATTTCAACCGGGTGTATGAACTCCTTGGCGTGAAGATCGAACACACCATTGGGGAGAGCTTCTACGAACCGGAACTGCGGGGTATTATCCATGACGCGCTCGAGCGCGGCATCGCAAAGAGGAGCGATGATGGTTCGGTGGTCATCCCCATTCCCAGTAGCTCGACGCCGGAGATTATTCAAAAATCAGACGGGGCGACGATTTACACCACTCGGGAACTTGCCGCCATTCGCCACAGGATACAGCAGTGGAACGCCAGCAAGCTTTTGTATGTCGCCGCGAACCAGCAGACGTTCCACCTTGAACAGGTGTTTCGCTCGGCTGAACTCTTGGGGTACGCCAAGCCGGGGCAACTCGTGCATGTGAAGTTCGGCATGATGCTCGGGCCGGGCGGGAAGAAGTTCGCCACCCGCGAAGGGCGACTGATACCGCTGGTGGAAGTTCTTGGAGAGGCGATCCAGCGCAGCCGCGCCGTCGTCGAGCGGCTGAATCCCGAGCTGCCGGAGGAAAAGAAAGCGAGGATAGCGAGGGCAGTCGGCGTGGGAGCAGTGAAGTACTACGACCTCTTCCACCATCGTCTTTCGGATATCACGTTCGAGTGGGATCAGATGCTGAACCTTGAGGGGGCATCAGCGCCCTATCTCCAATACACCTATGCGCGATTGAGGAGCATTTTGCGAAAGTACGGAAAGGAAATTGGGAAATTAGAAATTGAGAAATCAGCGTTTGACGCGCTCGAGCACCGGCTCCTCGCAGCCATGCTCCGGCTGCCGGAGGCGATTGAGGATGCACTCCGGGATTACACTCCTAATACACTCGCGAGCTACCTTTTTGGTCTCGCCAAGCTTGCGAACGAGTTTTATCATTCCCATCCCGTTTTGCAGGAAACGGATGCGGCTAAGCTGGAATTTAGGTTGGCGCTCGTCTCCGGCATCGCGGATACTCTGAAAAACGGTCTGGGTCTTCTTGGTATCGAAGCGCCGGAAGAGATGTGAGACGCTCGACGGCGCGCTTCCGGAGCTCGCTCTTCAGTTGAGTGTCCCGAGAAGCGCGCCGCCGAGCTTGTGTGAGGGTGGTGAGAAATGATACGGTGGCGTCCGGAAAGGAGGTGAACCGCATGAAGCTCTTTGGCAATGAAGTGCGGCTCGGCATTCTTGACTTTGATGGGGTGGTGGTCGATCTCATGGCGAACTACGGCACTATCCTCCGACAGGCCGCGAGGTTACGGGGTTTGCCGCTCGAGCCCATCGAGGCCTATCTCGCCGGCCACTGCGACGGCAGTAATCGCGGTCATCCGCGTTTCAGCATTATCGTACGATCGCTCTGGCCATGGCTTTCGGAAAATGACGCTAGGGCGTATTACTGGGCGTTCCGGGGGGAGGAAGAGCGCATCGGTTACCCGCCGATACCTGGAAGCATCGAGGCCATCGGCTGGCTTCGTGAGAACGGCATCATGGTAGCGCTTTGTACGATGAATGATGAGCGAGCCATAGCGTCAAAGCTCAAACATGCCGGCATCGATCCTGCGTGGTTTCATTCCATTGCCACGCGTGAACGAGCCGGCTATGAAAAGCCGGACCCGCGCATTCTCGAGCCGATTTTTGCTGATGTCAGTGTAAAGTCAGGCGACTCGTTCTACGTGGGTGACTGGTACGCCGACATCGAAGTGGCGAATCGGGCCGGCATACCGTTCGTTGCGGTGCTTTCAGGAGGCCTTCCGCGCCATGCGTTCATCCGGGAAGGCGTGCCGGAGGACCATATAATCGGATCGCTGGCCGAGCTTCCGAAGCTCATCACCGAGTAGCCCCGCGCCGAGAGGAGTCGCGGGGTTTTTTTGTTGCGTTGGGACCGGCGCCAAAGACCATAATCTTTATTGACCGATCGGCCGATAAACCTTATACATCACCGACCCGCCGTTCGTTGAGGGTTCCTTCGGACTCGACCCGTAGGAGGTGTACCCGGCCGCGGAGTCCGAGCGCATCGAGCGCCTCGACTAATTCTTGCGGCAGCGGGGTCGTACCGATCCAGACGCTTTTTTGCAGCTGGTGGTAGCCGGCAGCGATGAGTTCGCCGCGGAGCCACTGACGCTTTGCTCGATCCCGCTCGGGGATGTCGAAACAAACGAGGCGTTTTCGTCCGTCCGGTGGAGGTGTGCTGCGCCGCCGTTTGGTCAGTGCTGCACGCCCCGCGGCGGTGGGCCGCCAGTACCAACGGCCGCGTTTCGGCGCACGTTCCACCAGGCCTTGCGCCCTGAGTTGGAAGAGAATGGCGATGAAGGTCGGCCGTTTGAACTCATAGGTCCGGTCAAGTCCGAGTAGCTTTCGCCAGAGCCGGGCTTCGGGGTATTTTGCCGGAAAGAAACTATCGAGCAGTGCCTCTCCGGCCCCGCCGACTTTATCGAGAATCAGTTGGGTGAGGCTCGGCCGCACGGCCCGCGGCACGACGCGTATGAATCTCCTCGCGATAGGCATGCTTATATATCATAAGGTTTATTGAACGGTCGGCCAATAAAACTTATAAACATTATACACAGTCAAGAGAAAGCCGCTGAGATGCAGTCCGGCGGTTGCGAGTGCTTACGCGGTTATCGTCCCGATCTGGCTAAGCCGTCGCCGCTACTCTCCCCCGCGAACGATTCCCTGCTATCGGGGCTTTTTTTATCGCAAAAAACGCGCTAATATGGCCGAGATGCGCGATGACGGGCGTCAATTGAACCTCCCGAAACGCGAGGAGGAAGTTCTCAAGTTTTGGGAGGAGAACAAGGTTTTCGAGAAGACCCTTGCCAAGACCAAACGCGGCAAGCGTTTTGTCTTTTACGAGGGACCGCCGACCGCCAACGGCAATCCCGGCATCCATCATTTTGAAAGCCGCGCCTTCAAGGATTTGATCCCGCGCTACCAGACCATGCGGGGGTATCATGTCGAGCGGAAAGCCGGCTGGGATACCCACGGCCTGCCGGTTGAAATTCAGGTGGAAAAGGAACTCGGGCTGAAATCAAAAAAAGACATTGAGCGCTACGGCATCGCGAAGTTCAACGCCAAGTGCCGCGAATCAGTATGGCGCTACAAGGCCGAGTGGGATGGCTTCACGAAACGCATCGGCTTCTGGCTGGATCTCGGGCGTCCGTACATCACCTCCGAACCTTCCTATATAGAAACGCTTTGGTGGATCATTAAGTCCTTTTGGGAGAAAAAACTTCTCTATCGGGACTTCAAGGTCGTGCCATGGTGCCCGCGCTGCGGGACAGCGCTTTCCACGCACGAACTCGGCCTCGGCTATGCGACCGTGAAAGACCGCTCGGTCTATGTGCGGTTCCGCATCAAAGCCGCATCCCGCCAATGGCAGAATACCTCCATTCTTTCCTGGACAACTACGCCCTGGACCCTGCCGGGGAACGTGGCCCTCGCCGTTAATCCAAAAGAAGAATATGTTTCGGTGCCCGATCCCGAGGCAAAAGGGCGTTGGGTTGTGCTGGGGCATAAAACCCTTGATGCGCTCATTGAGAAAGGCGTGTTCCCGCCGGAATACCGCAACCGGACGATGCTTGATGACATAGACGTGTTTTGGGGAAAGAAGATCATCGGTCTTGAATATGAGCCGCTTTTTTCCGTGCCGGAATTGCAGAATGAAAAATCGCACCGCGTATATCCGGCCGATTTCGTCGCCATGGAGGAGGGGACGGGTGTGGTGCATACGGCCGTGATGTACGGCGAGGACGACTACCGCCTCGGCGCCAAGATCGGCCTCCCGAAATTCCACACCGTGGATGAGACCGGACATTTCATAAATAATCTTGGCGAAGGCCTCGGCGGACTGTTCGTAAAGGACCCTAAAACCGAGGACGCCATAATCGGATCGCTGAAACAGAGAGGCCTGCTTTTTGCCGAGGAAATGTATGAGCATGAGTATCCCTTTTGCTGGCGCTGCGACACGCCGCTCCTTTACTATGCGCGCCAAGCCTGGTGGGTGAAGATGAGCGCACTCCGGAAGGAACTCGTTGCCGAAAACAAGAGAATCAACTGGGTGCCGGAGCACTTAAAGCACGGTCGCTTCGGTGAATTCATCCGCGAGGCGCGCGACTGGGCCTTTTCGCGCGAGCGCTACTGGGGCACCCCTTTGCCGGCGTGGCAGTGCGAAAAGTGTGATGCGGTGCGCATCATCGGCTCGCTTAAGGAGCTTGACGATCTGGACCCGCAGCCGACGACACTCATTCTTATGCGCCACGGCGAGGCGCTTCATAATGTAAACGGCCTGGTAAATCCCTCGCCGGCGAACGACGGCAAGAATATTTTGACAGCTCGCGGCAAGGACGATGCGCTTCTCGCCGCTAGGCGGCTGAAAAGAGAAGGGATTCAAGCAATTGTCGCCTCGCCTTCTTTGCGCGCCCAGGAAACGGCTAAAATCGTGGCCAAGGCGCTTGGCATTAAACGCATAGAAACTTTACCCGAGCTTACCGATATAAATATCGGAGGTTTTGAGGGACAGCCGGTTGATGAATTTCGCGCTTCATTTTCAAATTTTGCCGCCCGTTTCACTGACGGGCCCCGCGGCGCCGAAAACCTCCGTGAAGTACGGGCTCGGATGATAGCCGCAGTCTTTGCCATTCAAAAGAAGCACCCGGGCAAGCGGGCGCTTGTCGTGACGCACGGCGATCCGTCTTGGGTCCTCATGGCCGCGCTTGAAGGTTTGCCTGAAGCGGATTACCCATCCTCGCCTTATCTTGAACCGGCCGAGTTCCGGGCTATCCGCCTCCATAACTGGCCGTACAATGATACCGGAGAGCTCGACCTGCATCGGCCGTACGCTGATGAGATCCGCCTGCGGTGTAGAAAGTGCTCCGGTAAGATGCGAAGGGCGCCGGAGGTATGCGATGTATGGTTTGATTCCGGGGCCATGCCGTTTGCTCAGGCTCACTATCCGTTCGCCTTCGCTGAAGGTCGAAAGTCAAAAGTCAAAGGTAAAAAGCTATTGTTTCCCGCCGATTATATATGCGAAGCCATTGATCAGACCCGCGGCTGGTTTTATACGCTCTTGGCAGTTTCCACGGCCCTGGGCCGCGGCACGTCCTACCGGAACGTCATTTCACTTGGCCACGTGCTGGATAAAAACGGCCAGAAAATGTCCAAATCCCGCGGCAATGTCATTGAACCACTGCCAATGATCGCCAAATACGGCACTGACGCTATCCGCTGGTACTTCTATACCGTAAACGCTCCGGGCGATCCCAAGCGCTTTGACGAGAAGGATATTCTCCTTCGCCTGCGCGGTGCACTTTCCACGCTTTGGAACAGCTTCGTGTTCTTTGACACGTACGTGGATAAAGTTAAAAGTCCCGCCTTCGCCGAGGCTACGGCGGGCAAGCAAAAGTTAAAAGTTAAAAGCGCGAACGTATTGGATCGGTGGGTGATGGCAAGAATTGATGAACTTACGGCTGCAGTAACGGGACGACTCGATGCATACGACATTGTTGGTGCGGCGCGGCTACTCGACTATTTCATCGTGGAGGATTTCTCAAATTGGTACGTACGCCGCTCGCGGCGGCGGTTCCAGCGGCCGGAATCATCGGCCGCAAGGGAAGCCGCATCAGCTGTTCACGGTGCTGTTTTGCTTCAGCTCACAGAACTTATGGCTCCGTTCACGCCCTTTCTTTCAGAAGTGATTTACCAAAAGCTCAAGCCAAAACTCGGACTTAGGGAGGAGAGCGTGCATCTGCGGGACTGGCCCGCCTCCGCTAAAGCTACGGCGAGCAAGCCGACGGCCAAGCTAAAAGCTAAAAGCCAAAAGCTAAAAGCTTTGCTGGATGGCATGGCCGAGGTGCGGCGCCTTGCGGCGTTGGCGCTGGCCGAGCGGGCGAAAGCCGGGCTTAGGGTGCGCCAGCCATTGACGAAGTTGGAAGTTAAAAGTTCCAGGTTAAAAGTTCCCGGATTGCTTACGCTCCTTCAGGACGAGGTGAACGTGAAAACCGTAGTGATTGACCCGCGCCTCGCCGACGAAGTTAAGCTCGACACTACGATCACCACCGAGCTCCGTGAGGAAGGGTTGGTGCGTGAACTCGTGCGGAACATCCAGGAATTGCGCCGTGATGCCGGATTGAAACCCGGTGAGCTCGTGCGCGTGCAGATATCGGGCGCCGGAAATATCGCCGCACTGATTGAGCGCTGGTCGCCGTTTATTCAGCGCGAGGCGGGCGCGGCCCGTATTGAAATCGGAGGAAAATGGAGTACTGCGATTACCCGGGACGTAGAGCTTGACAACGGCGCCATTAAGCTCGGCATTCGCAGGGCATGACGGAAATATGCATCACTCCCGCGCGCTTATTCTAAAAAAAGAAGCATGGGGCGAGGCGGATTGGCGCGTCACGGCCCTCTCTGCTGATTTCGGCAAAATTCGGCTCCTGGCCCAGGGAGCGCGCAAGCACGGCGCAAAACTCCAGGGGCACCTTGAGCCCGGCGCGATTTCGGAAATTTCCTTCGTCGTCGGAAGAAATGGCTACCGGCTGACTACGGCCCGTCTAGAGGTGTTTCCGGATAAGAGCCGTAACTTTCTGGAGAAGCTTGCGGCGCTCTTAGCGCTGCTGGAAACGCTGGATCGTAATCTGCTGGAAGAGCGCGACCAGGCCAGAGAGCTTTTGGCCACAGCCGAGGCTGCGCTGGCTATACTGGAAACCGCGCGCGATTCCGCTGCCATCCGGCGCGGCGCCGTATGGTTTCACGCCCGGCTCCTTATATTCCTCGGCCTCTTTCCCTCGCCGCTCTCTCCGGAGGCCGGGACGATTTCCGCACTCCGGGAATTCGCGGTAAGCCCGCCTTCTCTCCTCGGCGCGATCGAGACCGAACCCGTCATGCTGGAACGGGAGCTGGCTTGGCTTACCCGGAGATTAGGAAGCGCATTTACTCCGATCCAGGCCCAGAACAGGGTATACTGAAAAGCAATGTCGCGTTTGGAAGATATTCGCGGAGGGCTCTACCGGAGAGAACCTCCGGCAGAGGAGCCGCAAGAAGGGTCGCTTCGAGCGGAGCATCCGAATTCCCTGCCGTCCGGCTGGGAGGAACCGGACGCCGCTCCGCGGCTAATGGACCGCGTCTACCTTGCCAAGCTCCGCCAGCGGCGGTTCTCGGGCCGCACCCTGGTCATGCTCGGGCTCCTGGCGCTCCTTGGCATCGCGGCCTTCATTGGCTACACGCTCTTTTTCGCCCGCGCCGATGTGCGCCTCGAAATCCTCGGCCCGGATCGAATCACCGCCGGCGAGCCCACAACCATCACCGTTCTCATTACCAACCGCGGGTCAGTGGCACTGACGGACGGCGCGCTCACCTTGACCCTGCCGCCGGGCGCTATACTCGCCGGAGAGCCGGCTCCAGCCTCCAGCCCGGTCCGTGAGCGGCTCACCATTGATAGTGTTCCCGCTGGTGGGGAGTTCCGCCGCGAACTCCGGGTGCAGTTCCTCGGCCGGGACAACGAGACGCTCGAAATTTCTGGCCTCTTCCTCTATCGACCGCAGAATGTTGCATCCCAGTTCACCCGCCGGGCCCGTTTCATCGCGCCAATCGGCCGGGTGCCATTCGTCATCACCGTGGAGGCGCCGGAACGGGTCTCGAGCGGCCAAGAGATAACCGTCACCATCGGCGTGGACGCCGAAACCTCGGTTTCCCTGCCGCAGATGTCGCTCGGCATCGAGTCGCCGCCCGGGTTTGAGTTGAAGTCGGCTTCACCTCTGCCGCCGGCCGACGCCCCGAACCTCTGGCCGCTCGGCAATCTTGAGGCTGGCACCTTGACCAAGATCGTGCTGACTGGTGTGCTCCGCGGGGAGCCGGAGGAACCCAAGCTCTTCCGCGTGCGGCTCGGCCGCTACGATGCCGGCACGAAGTCGTGGCTCCTGCTCACCGAGGCCTCGGCCGGTCCGACGCTGGCCTCGCCGTTCCTCCTCGCACAGACCACCCTTGATGGCAACCGTCGGGGGCCGCTTGCGCCCGGTGCGCGCATCGAAGGCCGGGTGCGCTTCCGTAATAATCTTGCCCAGCCTGTCCAGAATGTGACGGTGAGCGTGTCCATCCCCGAGCAGTTCGTTGAGCTCGAAACGGTGCGGGTGGAGGATGGGTTTTATGATGTAACGCGGCGTTTCCTGACCTGGAATCCGGCGTCGGTCGCCGGGCTCGCCGAGCTCGGACCGGGCGAGGAGGACACGCTCAACTTCTCCTTCACTCTGAAGGCTAATCCGCCCATCCGCGGCTTCTCCGACAAGAACTTCCGCTTTCCGGTCCTGACGACTATTGACACCGGGACGCCGCCGCCGGATTTCCGTGGCGTGTCACTGGCCTATCGCGACACGGCGGAGTTTCAGATATCATCGCGCCTTAGCCTGGCCGCGCGCGCGAGCTACTACGACTCGCCCGTGCCGTCCGCCGGCCCCCTGCCGCCGAAGGTTCGTCAGACCACGACCTACACCGTCCTCCTCCAGCTCGGCAGCGGGACGAACGACGTGCGCGACGTCATGGTGCGGGCCGTACTCCCCGGCGGCGTAGAGTTCGGCCGCGTGGTTTCATCCGACCTCGGGAGCGTGGAGTTCAACCCGGCCAGCCGCGAGTTATCTTGGCGCGTCGGGCAGGTGCCGGCCGCGACTGGCCTCCTGCGGCCGCACGCCGCGGCGTTCATCACCATCGCCTTCACGCCGGCAGAGAACCAGGTCGGGGTCTCACCTCCTCTCCTCACGGCCATCAGCGCCTCCGGCCGCGACGGCTTCACCGGCACGGAGCTGTCCGCGGCTGCGGACGATCTGACTATCGAGCTAAAAGGCGACAGCCGCTCCAGCCCGCAGGAGTGGCGCGTCGTTCGCTAATGCGGTACCAATAGGAGACGGATGCGCACCGACGACCCGAAAGCCATGGAGAAGATCGTGTCGCTGGCCAAGCGGCGCGGCTTCGTGTTTCCCGGCTCGGAGATCTACGGCGGGCTCGCCGGATTCTACGATTTCGGGCCCTTGGGTGTGGAGCTTAAATTCAACATCAAGCAGGAGTGGTGGAGGCGTTTTGTGATCCAGCGGGAAGATATGTTTGGAATTGCGAGCTCTATCCTGATGCATAGGAAGGTATGGGAAACATCCGGTCACGTTCAATCGTTCATTGATCCGATGGTGGATTGCCGAGCGTGCAAGTCGCGCTTCCGCGCCGATAAGGTAGACACCACGGCGGCCTGTCCCGTATGCGGCGCGAACGATTTTACCGAGGTGCGGCCGTTCAACACCATGTTTCGGACGTACGTCGGTCCGACCGAAGACACGGCGGCCGAAACGTTTCTGCGCCCTGAAACGGCCCAGGGGATGTTCGTGAATTTCAAAAACATCCTGGATACCATGCACCCCAAGCTGCCGTTCGGCTTGGCGCAGATCGGCAAAGCCTTTCGCAACGAAATTACCCCCGGCAACTTCATTTTCCGCACGCGGGAATTTGAACAGATGGAAATTGAGTACTTTATCCGGCCCGAAGGATGGGAAGATGTTTTTGGATACTGGCTTAAGGAGATGCACGCCTGGCTGGAATTTCTGGAGATCCGCGGGGTTAGCGATCGCGAAGTTCCCTCCAAAGACCGCGCCCATTATTCCTGCCGCACCGTTGACCTTGACTATGATTTTCCATTCGGCCGGGAGGAGCTCTTCGGCCTGGCCTATCGCACCGAATTTGACCTGAAAAACCACGCCGCCGCATCCGGCGTGCCGCTCGAGTATTACGACGAAACGAAACGGGAGCGGTTCACCCCCCACGTAATTGAGCCGACCTTCGGCGTGGAGCGAACTGTGCTCGCACTACTCGTTTCCGCCTACCACGAAGAAGATGAAAGGATTTTACTAAAACTCCATCCCCGACTGGCGCCGTATAAAGTTGCCGTATTTCCGCTGCTGGCCAATAAGACCGAGCTCGTCGAAAAAGCGCGCGAGATCTTCGGCAGTCTTAAGAGCCGCTTCGCGGCCGCCTGGGACGATCGCGGCAATATCGGCAAGCGCTACTACGCCCAGGACGAGATCGGCACGCCCTGGTGCGTGACCGTTGATTTCCAGACACTTGAGGATGGGACGGTAACGGTGCGGGATCGGGATTCGACGCATCAAGAGCGGGTCGCCGCAGCGGATTTGGCGGCCTACGTTCAGGAGAAACTTGGATAGCAACGAGATACTAACTTCGTGGTCTTTCAGGTATGTTCAAAAAGATAACGCTTTCCAGCGGCCTCCGCCTCATCACAGTCCCCATGGGGAACGTTACCACGGTTACCATACTGGCGCTGGTAGACACGGGTTCGAATAATGAAACAAAGGAGGCGAATGGTATTTCGCATTTTCTCGAGCATATGTTTTTTAAAGGCACGGCGCGGCGGCCGGCGGCGAAGATCATCAGCGAAGAGGTGGACGGTCTCGGCGGCTACACGAACGCCATGACGTCCAACGAGTACACCGGCTACTACGTGAAAGTGCCGGCGGCGAAGTTCGGCCAGGCGCTTGACCTTACCGCCGACATTTTCTTGAATTCCCTCCTCGATCAGCGGGAAGTAGAGAAGGAACGCGGTGTCATCATCCAGGAGATACGGATGCGCCATGACGACCCCCAGAGCCACATAGGATACCTCTATACAGCGCTGCTCTACGGTGATCAGCCCGCCGGTTGGGAGATCGGCGGCATTCCTGAAACTATTGGACGTATGAATTCGGAGGAACTCCGTCGCTACTTCCAGAATCAGTACACCGCCGAGGATACCATTGTGGTCGTTGCGGGAAACTTTCAAGAAGAACAAGCGGTCGTCGATGTGACTCGTGCGTTCGGAGCGGTACGGCATGGCAAGCCGCGGACACGGCCGGCAGTGGTGGAGGTGCAGAAGGAACCGGTGGTGTCGCTTTTCACTAAGCAAACCGACCAGACGCACCTTATTCTTGGTGTGCGGGCATTCGGCGCCCATGATCCCCGGCGTTTCGCCGCGAGCGTGCTCGCGTACATCCTCGGCGGGTCTATGGCGTCGCGCATGTTCGAGGAAGTACGGGAGAAACGCGGACTCGCGTATGCTATTTCGACGGTCTATGACGACTACACGACTTATGGTTCATTTGAAACCTATGCCGGTGTCGAGCATCCAAACACTGCCGAAGCCGTCAGGGTTATCCTGGGTGAGTACAGGAAGATCGCGGCCGAAGCGGTGCCGGGGGCGGAATTGGCTCGCGCCAAAGAAGCTATGAAGGGACGGTTAGCGCTCTCTCTAGAAGGTTCAGATCGCCTCGCATTCTTCGTCGGCGGCGAGGAAGCGCTGACGCGCCAACCGTTGACCGTTGAAGAGATTTATCGCAAAATTGATACTGTTACGGCTGCGGACATCCAGCGCGTCGCCGTCGACATCTTCCGCGATGAACATCTGAACCTCGCCCTCATCGGGCCGCACACCGAGGCCGGACCGTTCCAAGAACCCTTGGCGCTTCGGTAAGCCATGGCCAACCTCCGCCTTATCTCTCTCGACATCACCTACCGCTCGCTCTTCCGCATCGTAGCGATCGGTTTGCTCGTGGCCGCACTCTTCTATTTGCGGCAGATCGTGGCCGCCCTCCTCTTCGCCATCGTCATCGCCTCGGGTATCGAACCGGGTGTCAAGTGGTTCGAGCGCCTGCGCGTGCCGCGGATCCTCGCCGTGCTCATCATCTACGTCGTGGCCATCGCCGTGCTTTCCGGCGCGATCTGGCTCGTCCTGCCGGCGCTGGCTGATGAGTTCTCCGCCTTCCTCGACGCCTTTCCGCGCTACCAGCGCATCCTCCTCTCCGAGCTCCGTTCATTTCGCGACCTACCCTTCTTTTCCGTACTCTCCGAGGGCGCGGAATCGGTGATTTTGAATCCGCCCTTTGACCTTCGCTCGGCCGGCTCCTCCGCCCTCGACATCCTCGTCTCGGTCTTCGGCGGCGTGTTCTCGGTCGTCATCCTGGTCGTGGTTTCCTTCTATCTCGCCAGTCAGGAGGACGGCATTGAGCATTTCCTGCGTATGGTTACGCCGCTCCGCGAGGAGGAGTACGTGATTGATCTCTGGTCGCGTTCCCGGGCGAAAATCGGCCAGTGGCTCCGCGGCCAGGCGCTTCTCGGCGTCGTTGTCGGCATACTTGTCTTCATAGCCCTGACGCTGCTTGGCATCCGCTATGCGCTCTTTTTGGCGCTCCTCGCGGCTGTTTTTGAGCTTATACCTGTGATCGGGCCCATTCTCGCGGCCGTGCCGGCGGTATTCTTCGCTTTCATCTCCTCGCCCGTCCTGGGTCTGGTCGTGGCGGTTGTCTATACCATAATCCAGCAGTTGGAGTCGCACGTGTTGGTACCGCTTCTCATGCGCCGGGTCATCGGACTGAATCCGCTCGTCGTAGTCGTGGCCCTCCTTATCGGCGCAAAGCTCGGCGGCATCCTCGGCATGTTCCTGGCCGTGCCGCTCGCCGCCGTGGCCGTTGAGATTATGGCCGACGTAGACAGGAGGAAACGCGGCCTCTTCCAGTTCGGCCAGTCCGAGGCGCGTTGATTCGGCGGCTAGTTTGTGGTATGGAGAAGTGAGCCCCGGCGGCTCATTTTTCGTTCCCGGGTCATTCCATGTCCAACGCAGAAAAAAAATTCTACATCACCACCGCCATTCCCTACGTGAACGCCGAGCCGCACATCGGCCACGCTTTGGAATTTGTCCAAGCCGATGTCATTGCGCGCTATCACCGTCTGAAGGGCGGAGAAACGTTATTGCTTTCCGGAGCCGATGAGAATGCGCTGAAAAACGTCCAGGCCGCCGATGCCGCGGGGAGGGACGTGCAGGAGTTCGTGGATGCGAATGCCAAGCTTTTCGCCGATCTTGCCGGCAAGTTGGGCGTACAATTTGATGTGTTTCAGAAGGGCAGTGACCGCGAGTGTCATTACCCCTCCTCCCAAGAGCTCTGGCGGCGCTGCGCCGCGGCCGGTGATATCTATAAAAAGTCCTACACCGGGCTCTACTGCATTGGCTGCGAGGCCTTTTATACCCCGGACGAACTGACGTCCGAAGGGGAATGCCCGGAGCATCCCGGCCGGAAGCTGGAGACGGTTTCCGAGGAAAATTATTTTTTCCGCCTCTCTCGCTACCGCGACCGGCTAGGCGAGCTCATCCGCTCCGGCGAACTTTTGATCGTTCCCGAGGCAAGAAAGAACGAAGCGCTCGCGTTCCTGGAGCGGCCGCTTGAAGATATTTCGATCTCCCGTACCAACGAGCGCGCGCGGAACTGGGGCGTGCCCGTTCCCGATGATGATAGCCAGCGCATATACGTTTGGTTCGACGCTTTGAATATTTATCAATCGGGCATCGGGTTCGGATGGGACGAAGAGCGCTACAGCAAATGGTGGCCGGCCGATGTGCATTTGATCGGCAAGGGCATCCTCCGGTTCCACGCCGTTTACTGGCCGGCTTTCCTCCTCTCGGCCAAACTTTCCATCCCAAAGGCCCTCTTTGTCCACGGCTACGTTACGGTCAACGGCCAGAAAATATCAAAGACCCTCGGCAATACCGTTGATCCGTTCGCGATTGCAAACCGCTATGGCATTGATGCGCTTCGCTACTACCTTCTCCGCGAAATCCCTTCGACCGGCGACGGCGACTTTAGCGAGGTTAAACTCGTTGAGCGCTATAACGGCGAATTGGCCAATGGCCTCGGGAATCTCGTTGCGCGCGTGGCTGCGCTGGCCGAAGAATTGAGCCCCCTCCATTTTGATTTCGCAGGCGATATTCGACCCGTGGTTCATGCCGAGATAGCCGAACGATTTAGACGCTACGAAGAGGCCCTGACGGCATTCCGCCTCCATGAGGCTCTGGCCGAAATTTGGCGGCTGATCGGCTTCACCGACCGTTACATCAACGAGGCAAAACCGTGGGCCATTGGCGATCGCGGGCAGAGGAAGCAGATTGTTGCCCGGGCGGCATGGCTCGTTTCAACGGTAGCGAATTTACTCCAGCCGTTCCTGCCCGCGACCGCGGAGCGAATTTTCGACCAGATCGCCGTTCATGGGGGAAACGTTGAAATAAAAAGAGGCGCGGTGCTCTTTCCGCGCCTGGAGCAGTTACAAGGGTGATGTCCCGCGTTATTGACACCCACGCCCATGTCCAGTTCACGGCCTATGATGCGGACCGCGATATTGTTATCGGCCGCGCGCTCGAAGCCGGCATCGGCATGGTTAACGTGGGGACGCAATACTCGACTTCGCTCGATGCCGTCCGGCTCGCGGAGCAGTACCCGGAGGGCCTGTGGGCTACGGCCGGCTTCCACCCGAACCATCTCGATGCGAACGCGCACTACGATCCGCAGGAGTTGAACGAGTGCAGTACCGAACGCTTTGAGTATGCGAAATTCCTTGATCTCGCGCGTCATCCCATGGTAGTTGCGGTCGGAGAGTGCGGGCTGGATTATGCCCATTTTACTCGCGAGCGCAGCGAGCGACGGCAAAATGGAGCATCCGCCGAAGCCATAGACGCAGGCGGATTACAGCAAGAAGAGATAAAGAATCTACAAAAGCAGCAACAAGAAGTTTTCTTGCAGCAGGTTATACTCGCCGCCGAACTGAAAAAACCTTTGGTTTTGCATTGCCGCCAAGCGTTTGCCGATTTGATAAAAATTCTAAAATCTAAATCCCGGATTTTAAACTCTCCGGCCGGCGTGGTGCATTTTTTCTCGGGCACGTGGGATGACGCCCGGACACTCCTTGATCTCGGTTTCTTTCTCGGTTTTGGCGGCGTGGTCACATTCGCCCGCGAGTATGACGAAGTGGTGAAAAAAGCGCCGTTGGATCGGCTGCTCCTGGAGACAGACGCGCCCTATGTCAGCCCGGCGCCCCATCGCGGCAAGCGGAACGAGCCGGCCTATATAGTTGAAACGGCAAAGAAAATAGCCCAGCTCCGCGGGGTACCGCTTGAGGAGATCGCGGCCGGGACGGCCGCAAACACTAGGACGCTATTCGGCGTTTCTTGAAAAAACCGCCGGTCGGACCGGCGGCTATGCAGCCATTGCGGCAACTTCGCTGGCCGTGAGCTTGAAGCTCTGGAGCACGAGGGACTCAACGAGCGCATCGAGCGCCCCGAAATCCGTATCCGCGGCCGCCACGAGATGATCGAGATCCTGCTCGATCACTCTGCTGTCATAGGAGAGTGAGAGCGCGCGATCGAACGCCAGTTCGGTCTCTGGTTCGTGCGCGCCCGCAAGGTCATCGAAGTGAAACATGACATGCCCGCGGAAAGCGAGCGCTCTCCATACCACGATCCCGTCGCCGACGCTCTGGGCAGCGAGCGGGTCCAGGCCGGGGAAGCGAATGCAGATCTCCCCGCGAAGGAAGCCTTCGTGGTAGAAATGCCTGCTTTTGAAGATGCCGATGAGGTGCTCGAGCGCGTAAATCTTGCCGGTCGCCTCCCATGCGCCTGATGTCTGCGTGCCGGACTTCTCAGAAAACTCTATCATGCCATTCCTCCGCAGGTCATTGGCGTTTAAAGCGCTTTTTGCTACACTAGACCCATATTTTAAGGGGTTTCGAAGGAAAGTCAATCACCGGCGTGCGCTACGAGCCTAAAAAAATTGAAGCCAAATGGCAGAGGCGCTGGCTCAAGGAGAAAACCTATGAGCCGGATTTTTTGCGCGCCGGCAGGCCTTTTTATAACCTCATGATGTTCCCGTACCCTTCGGCCGAGGGGCTGCACGTCGGGAACATGTATGCCTTCACGGGCGCTGATATTTTCGGGCGGTTCAAACGCATGCAGGGCCATGATGTCTTTGAGCCCATCGGCCTGGACGGCTTTGGTATCCATTCCGAGAACTATGCGCTTAAAATAAACCGGCATCCGGCTGATCAGGCCAAAGTCTCCGAGAAAAATTTCTACCGCCAGCTCCAGATGCTGGGCAATGGCTTTGCCTGGGAGGAGCGGCTGGAGACCTACGATCCCGCTTACTACCGCTGGACGCAATGGATTTTTACCGAGATGTTCCGGCGCGGCCTGGCCTATCGCAAGAAGTCCCCGGTCAACTGGTGCCCTTCCTGCAAGACCGTGCTTGCCGACGAACAGGTATTACTTGCCCGCCGAAGCCCCGGTGAAGGCGGGGTGGGCGAATGCGAGCGCTGCGGCACAAAGGTGGTCAAAAAAGATTTAGAACAGTGGTTTTTCAGGATTACTAAGTACGCCCCGCGCCTTCTGAAAAACCTCGACAAGATTGATTGGTCCGAGCGGATAAAAGTCGCCCAGCGCAATTGGATCGGCCGGTCGGAAGGCGCGCTTATAAAATTCCAAATTCCAAAATCCAAATTTCAAATTGAGGTATTCACGACGCGGCCGGATACGCTTTTAGGCGCGACCTATACAGTGCTGGCGCCGGAGCACCCGTTCATTGAGCAGTTAGCAGAGCATATTAAAAATTTTGCGGCGGTCAAACGCTACGTCGAACGAGCAAAAACAAAGAAAGAGGATGAGCGGATCGCGGAAGGCAAGACCAAGACCGGCGTTGAACTTAAAGGCATAAAGGCCATTAATCCCGCGAACGGCAAGGCGATACCGGTGTGGGCGGCCGATTATGTCCTCGGGCACGTCGGCACCGGCGCCATCATGGCCGTACCGGCGCATGACGAACGGGACTATGATTTCGCGAGGAAGTTCAAATTGCCGATTGTTGATGTCATTGAGCCGGTATTCACCCAGACCACCGAGCCGGGGAAAGTAATTCGCGGCCTGCCGTTTGAGCATCGGAACGCCATCATCGCCATTGTTGAGCATTGGTCGGAGAAAAAAATCATAGCCCTCAAATGGAAAGAAGTGGCTTGGGGGACGTTCATTACCGGCGGCATAGAAAATGGCCAGACCCCTGTGGCGGCCGCAAAGGCTGAAATCCGAGAGGAAACAGGATTTCTCTATCCGGAATTGATCGCGGATTTCGGCGTAGTGCATGGCAAGTTTTATCACGTTCCCAAGCGAGTTAACCGATTCGCGCACTCTAGGGTGCTCTATTTCAAACTCCGGAACGGCAAGCGCAAGGAAATCTCCCCGGAAGAGTCCAACCGCCACGAAATTCGGTGGCTGACGAGGCAAGAGCTAAAGAAATTCTTGACGCCGGATACCCACCAGCACGCACTTGAGCTCTTGGAAGGCAAAAGAGTGTATACCGGCGGGGGGATACTGTGTAATTCAGGAAAGTTTGACGGCATGGACTCGGAAAAGGCCAAATGGGCCATCACCAAGGCCGTCGGCGGCAGTCGCAGGGCGACCTACCGCCTGCGCGACTGGCTTATCTCGCGCCAGCGCTATTGGGGCCCGCCGATTCCCATGATCCATTGCGTTTCATGCGCGGCTTCACGGCGGGGAGAACGAAAAGACATGCCGGGCTGGTATGCGGCTCCCGACAAGGATTTGCCGGTGAAGCTGCCGCATATCAAGAACTTCCGGCCTACCGGCACGGGCAAGTCGCCGCTTGCGGCGGTTGAGAAATTTTGGAGAGTCCGCTGTCCGAAGTGCCGCTCCTGGGCGCGGCGCGAAACCGACGTGTCAGACACGTTCCTGGATTCGGCCTGGTACTACCTCCGCTATCCATCATTGCGAACTAAAACGCGGCCGTGGGATAGGGCCATTACACGGAAATGGTTTCCGGTTGACATGTACATCGGCGGCGCGGAACACGCGGTGCTACATCTTCTCTACGTGCGCTTTCTAGCCATGGTGTTCCATGATTGGGGGATGCTTCATTTCGAAGAGCCCTTCAAAAAATTTCGCGCCCACGGCCTTTTGATCAAGGACGGCGCAAAGATGTCGAAATCGCGCGGGAACGTAGTCAACCCCGACGAATACATTCGCGCTTATGGCGCCGACGCGCTTCGCATGTATTTGATGTTCCTGGGGCCGTTTGAGCAAGGAGGGGATTTCCGCGACACCGGCATCCGCGGCATCACGCGCTTCCTGGAGCGGGTATGGCGGCTGGCCCAAGCGCGGGGAAAAACGACCTTTGGGGGCGGAAGCGAGCTTGACGGGCCGGCTCATAAAGCCATTGCAAAAATAACCGCTGACATTGCCGGGTTACAGTATAATACCGCCATTTCTTCGCTCATGGTGCTTTTAAACGCGATTGAGGAACGGCCGGAAGCGGCGGCCCGCGAACATATTTCGATCTTCCTTCGCTTGCTCGCGCCCTTCGCACCGCATATCACTGAAGAGCTCTGGTATTCCATATTGGGCCAAAAGAAAAGCATTCACCTAAGCCGCTGGCCCGAGGCGGACGAGCGTTTCTTGAAGTCCGAGCGCATGACCATCGTCATCCAGGTGAACGGCAAGGTGCGCGACCGGATGGAAATAGACGCCGCGACCAGTCATGAAGCGGTGCGGGAGCTGGCCCTGGCGCGTCCGCAGATAAAGGAGTGGCTTCAGGATAAGCCAATTCGGAAGCTCATTTACGTTCCCCGGCGCATCGTGAACATTGTGCTGTAATGGAGATTATCCACCTCACGGAACGTAATCATGGTGCCGTAGTGGAGCGGGCCGCATCACTCCTCCGGCGGGGCGGCGTAGTGGCCGTGCCAACGGATACGGTTTATGGCCTGGCTGCCGATGTGTTTCGGGATACTGCCGTGAGAAAGGTATTTCGCATCAAGAAGCGCTCGCATACTAAGGCTCTGCCGGTTTTCATCCGCGGCGTCCAGGCGGCAAAAACCTACGCCTACGTTGACGCCAAACTTGAGCGTCTACTCGCGAAGCTCTGGCCCGGTCAGACCACGGTCGTGCTGCGAAAGCGCGATGCCATGCCGGATCTCATTACCGGCGGCACGCCAAAGGTGGGGCTCCGCGTGCCCGACCATCCCTTTCTTTCCGAGCTCCTGGCTATCTATCCCAATCCGCTGACCGCGACCTCGGCAAATATCTCCGGATCCGAGCCCGCCGTCTCCGGCGTTGACGTGCAGAATACCTTTCGCGGCCGGATCCCGATGCCCGACCTCCTCGTTGATGGCGGGCCGCCGCCTTCACCCTCCCAATTTTCCGGAACGAAAAGTTGGGAGGGCAAGTCGCCTTCCTCAACGGTTTTTGAACTCACGGATCCGAAAAATCCCAAGGTCCTCCGCATGGGAGCCATCACCAAAGAGAAGCTCGATGAATTTTTAAAACAGTGGGAAAAGAAACCCTTATGAAGTATCGGAATTTACGAAAACAGGATAAGGAGCTCTGGCGGCTTCTAGCCGCCGAGGCCAAGCGGCAGGAGGAGACCATTGACCTCATCCCGTCCGAGAATATCGCCTCGCCGGCGATTTTGGAAGCGCTCGGGTCGGCTCTCGTGAATAAATATTCGGAAGGCTACCCGGGGAAGCGCTACTACGCCGGCAATAGCGTGGCCGATGTCGTCGAGCGCCTGGCCCAGGAGCGCGCGCGAAAAGCATTTCGGCTGGGCCGGCAATGGCATGTTAACGTCCAGCCGTATTCAGGATCGCCCGCGAATCTTGCCGTTTATTTCGCGCTTGCCGCGCCCGGCGAGAAGTTAATGGGCATGTCCCTGCCTTTTGGCGGCCATCTTACCCATGGCTGGAAAGCCAGCGCCACGGGCAAGCTCTGGCGGGGAGTGCATTACACTCTTGGCCACGACGGTCTTCTTGACTATGCGGCCATCCGCGCGCTTGCGCGAAAAGAACGCCCCAAGATCATAGTCTGCGGCGCAACGGCCTATTCCCGCGTTATTGATTTCAAAAAGTTCAGCATGATAGCGCGCGAGATTGGTGCCTATATGATGGCTGATATCGCGCATATCGCGGGGCTGGTGATCGCCGGTGCTCATCCTTCGCCTTTTCCATATGCCGATGTCGTTACCACGACGACCCATAAAACGCTTCGCGGCCCGCGCGGCGCGGTAATTTTTGCGAACAGCAATTCAAAAATAGCAAAAAGCAAAAAGGTTGATATCGCATCGGCCATTGATCGCGCCGTATTCCCGGGGTTGCAGGGCGGGCCGCATGATAATCAGACCGCGGCCATTGCCGTCGCGTTCGGCGAAGCCATGAGGCCGGCTTTCAGGAAATACGTCCGGCAGGTGGTGAAGAATGCCAAGGCTTTGGCACGCGAGCTTTCCAAGCGCGGCTTTCGCCTTGTTACGGGCGGGACGGACAATCACCTCATGCTCATTGATCTTACGGATCTTGGCATATCTGGACGCGAGGCGCAGGACCGCCTTGAGAAGGTCGGCATCGTCGTTAACCGCAACACCATCCCGTTTGATACGCGCTTACCCTTTGACCCTTCCGGCATACGCTTGGGCACTCCGGCCGTCACGACCCGCGGCATGCGCGAGCGCGACATGGCGTTGATTGCCGAGGCCATCCATGCTACGCTCATAGGCACGAAATCATCAGCCGCTATTAGATCGGCGGTGCGCCGGCTCGCGGCGCGGGGGAGGGCGTGATGACGTATACTACTTGGGTGAGAGCCTGTGTAGAACACCTAGCTACAGAGAGGGAAGTTCAGATCGTGCTTTTCAGCGAGGGTGTGTTGCCGGAAGACGAACTCGAGGCGCAGGCGCTCCTCGCCGTCCTCTGGCATGCGGACAGGGACCCCGACGCATTCAATTTTCCCATTGAGAACGTGCGGATTCTGAATAAGGTTGGTTTCTGGCCGGTCGGCGACCCGTTCGTCGCCGTCGGCGCCATCCATCGCCGTGCCGAGCTTGTAGAGATCGGTTGACCGGATCGGTCCGTGGACCATGCGAGAGCATTGGTCCCTTTTCTTTTGGGTTATTTGTTATGCTACAACAGAGCCATGGTTATTATCATGGACGGCAAGGCGCTGGCTGATAAGATCATTACCGGGCTTAAACCGGAATATGCGCGGCTCGGCAAAAAGCCCGCGCTTGCGGCAATCGTGGTCGGCGGCGATGCCGTTATCCGGAAGTTCATCGAGCGGAAGAAGAACGTCGCCGGGGAGTTCGGCGTGGATTTTCGCGTCTATGAATACCCGGCCGATATTTCTACAAATGAGCTTCGGAAGCGCATCGCGCAAATCGTGCACGATGCCGATCCCGAGGGCGTCATCATCCAGCTGCCGCTGCCCCCGCATGTGAACCAGCAGTACATATTAAATAGCGTGCCGCCGGAAAAGGACGTTGACGTGCTCTCGGCGCGCGCGGTGGGAGATTTTTCGGTCGGCAAATCAAGGATCCTGCCGCCGGTGGTGGGGGCAATTGCCGCGCTTTTTCAGGAGTACGGCATTGATTATAGGTCCAAGCACGTCGTGGTCGTTGGTGCCGGAACGCTCGTCGGCAAGCCCGTGGCCGCGTGGCTCGCGAACGAGAAGGTTTCCTTCACGGTCGTTGACGAACATACGCCCGACATCGCCGAATTTTCAAGGAAAGCCGATGTTATCATTTCGGGCGTCGGCAGGCTGGGCCTCATCACCGGCAACATGGTGAAGGAAGGCGCGGTAGTCATAGATGCGGGAACGTCGGAGGCGGGCGGCCCCTCGACTGCGCTCGGGGCAAGTAAGTTTGTTGGCGATGTTGATTCCGATTCCGTCAGCCCCAAGGCCTCCTATATCACGCCCGTCCCCGGCGGCGTCGGGCCGCTTACGGTCGCGATGATTTATAAAAATCTTCTAACGCTCGCACGATGCTGATGCTCTACCAATACGACTTAGCGTTGCTGCTGTGGCTGAACTCTTGGGCGTTTCAAAGCGAACGCTGGGATACGCTGGTCGTATTTCTCGTGGAGTGGCTGCCGTACTGGTTCATCGCCGGTCTTGTCGCGTTCGGCGTATTGGCTTTTCTGCCGCGATACCGCGAGAGCTTGCGCCGGAATTGGGAAATAATTTTCGTGGCTTTTGGCGCCGGAATTATTTCACGTTACGGCGCAGCCGAGATAATACGAGCTTTTTATAACAGACCGCGGCCATTTGAATCTTTAACGGAACTGAATGAGCTTGTTTTACATGACGGCGGCGGCTCATTCCCATCGGGACACGCTTCCTTTTATTTCGCGCTCGCCGCGGTCATCAGCCGCTACTACCCGCGAACGAGCATTCTTTTTTATATTGCTGCGATTTTACTCACGGGCGCCCGCGTCGCGGCCGGCATCCACTGGCCGTTGGACATCCTGGGCGGGGCGGTTATCGGCATTACGGTGGGACTATTAGTGCACAGTATTTTAGCAGAAATTTTTCGGAAAAAGAAATGAGGCCGGCGGTGGGATGCGACTAGTCAAGTGGGCGAGGTGGGAGTCGAACCCACATGGCCTTGCGGCCACAGCATTTTGAGTGCTGCGCGTAAACCAGTTCCGCCACTCGCCCGTGCAGCTATTGTATCTATTTTCGACGTTTTTGCAACGCAGGTAATCGTTGGGTAGTGGTGATACATTTTATAACGATCGTATTAAAGTGTATCACACGTGTTTGAGACCGCACGACCATCACGGCGGTTCTACTCATCAGCCGGGAGCGATTGTCAACCGGTTGGTAGGGCGCTATGGTACACTTGAAATGGCGGCTACCATTGTGTTCTGCAATAACAAAGGTGGAGTTGGGAAAACTACCACCAGTATTAATGTTTCGGCCTACCTCGTGGCGCTCGGGAAGAAGGTGTTGCTCGTGGACATTGACCCGCAGGCCAACGCCACCTCCGGCCTCGGCCTGAACCCGAACGGCCAGGCGCGACACCTCTACCACGGCCTTATTCACGAGCTGCATCCCAACGAGCTCATCCGACCGACCCCGCTCCTGAACCTCCATATCCTGCCCTCGGGCGCGGATCTTGCCGGCGCCATGGTGGATCTGGTGCGGGCGAAAAACCGCGAGTACCGCCTCCGGGATTTACTTAGGCACGTCAATCGGCGCTACGACTATATATTGGTAGATCCGCCGCCCTCGCTTGACCTCCTGACCGTCAATGCCCTGACCGCGGCCGATCGGGTCGTAATCCCGGTGCAGTGCGAGTACTATGCGCTGGAAGGCCTGGCAAAGCTCCTCTCCACCATTGACCTCATAAATCATAATTTGAAGACAAAGATCACGCTTATGGGCGCGCTCTTGACGATGTTCGACAAAACCTCGCGCCTGCATCGCGCCGTGGCCAGGGAAGTGCGCCGCAAGTTCCCGGGCTATGTGTTCGACACCGTCATTCCGCGGAATGTCAGCTTGGCCGAGGCGCCGAGCTTCGGCAAGAGCATTTTGCAATACGACCCCTATTCGCACGGCGCCAAGGCCTACCGGGCGCTGGCGCAGGAAATAATTCACCTCGGAAAAGACTAAGGACTAAAGACAAATGAGTGATTCTTTAGGAAGGGGACTTGAGGCGTTGATTCCGCCGCGTGACGAGCAAGGGCAGCCGCCGGTTGCGCCGGCGGGCGCGATGCCGCCGGCGCCTCTCTCCTCGCCGCGGCCAGCCGAGCGGCCGGCGAGTGTGTTTTGGATTGACGTCGCCAAGATCGAGCCGAACCCGCAGCAGCCGCGGCGCGTGTTTGACGAAGAAAGCATTCAGGCGCTTGCGGATTCCCTCCGAACCCACGGCATGCTCTCTCCGCTCCTCGTCACCAAGCGCGAGATCGAAGTGCCTGGGGGACTTGATGTGCGCTATGAACTCCTGGCCGGAGAGCGGCGGCTCCGCGCCGCCAAGATCGCCGGCCTAGCCGAGGTGCCGGTCATCATTAGGACGGCCGCCGCAGCGGAAAAGGAGAAGCTCGAACTCGCTTTGATCGAGAACGTCCAGCGCGAGGATTTAAACCCGATGGAGCGCGCCCGCGCATTCGCGAAGCTCGTCGGCGAGTTCGGGCTGATGCAAAAGGACGTGGCCGAGCGCATCGGGAAATCGCGCGAGGTCGTGGCGAATGCCCTTCGCCTCCTGCGGCTGCCGGAGGACATGCAGGAAGCGATACTCGCGAGCGCCATCTCCGAGAGTCACGCCCGCGTGCTCCTCACGCTCGAGCACGATTTGACTGCCCAACGGCGGGTTTTTGACGAGATTAAATCGGGAAACCTCTCGGTGCGTGATGCGGACCTGTCGGCGCGCGCCATCGGCACGCCCTCGCCGGCCGTTCGCCGCGGCCGGCCCATACTCGACCCGGATACGCGCGTGCTCCAAAAGCGCCTCGAGGAAGCATTCGGCACGCGTGTGAAGCTTTCCAAGCGCGGAGAACACGGCCGCATTGTCGTGGAGTTTTTTTCGGACGAGGAGTTGCGGGGGATACTGGAGCGCATTTCAAAACGCGAGGAGGGATATGTTTGATAGTAAGATCGTTGCCGCAAATAGTAGCGATCGCTCCTATTTGCGACGCAAGCATATGTAGAATAAAACAGGCGCCGCATTGCGGCGCCTGTTTTAGTTTTGAATTGAGGGGAGGCAAGCTACACCTCCCCGGAGCACAGTATCCTCCGAGACACTGCCTATCGAGTGGTATTTCAAGGGCGGCTCCAACCCAGCCGGAGCCGGGTCTTCATCGCCTCCCACCTATCCTACGCTTATAGGTAGCGTCCCAGCGGACCAGCCGAAGGAATCGAACCTTCCCCATTGCTGGGTTTACTCGCCTATCGCCACCGGGATCTGGATGGCTACCCACGAGTACCACGCTGTTCCCATGCTCCGCGGTTACCCTAGCGGTTTGCTGTTAGGATGTCAATTCTGTGCGGTCTGCTTGTTATTTCTCGGATCCGTCCACATCGCGTGTTTGCAGTCAGGATATCTTGAACACCCGAAAAATCGGCGGCCCTTTCGGGTGAAGCGCTCGACGATCTCGCCTTCTTTGCACTCCGGGCAGGGGACGCCCGTGGACTTAGGCGGCTCTTTGGGCAGGGGTTTTGCGTTTTTGCATTCGGGGAAGCCGGAGCAAGCCAGGAATTTTCCGAAGCGTCCGAATTTTATGACCATGGGCTTGCCGCACTTCTCGCAGACCTCCTCGGTAGTCTCGACCGGCGTTTGCTTCTCAACGACTTCGTACTTTTCCGCCAAGTTCTTGGAGAAGGGTTCGTAGAATTCGCGGATGACGGGCTGCCATTCGCGCTTGCCCTCGGCGATCTCGTCGAGCTCCTCCTCCATCTTGGCGGTGAACTGGATGTCTACGATCTCGGGGAAGTGCTCAACCAAAAGGTCGTTCACGATGGAGCCGACCTCGGTGGGCCGAAGGCGTTTTGATTCGTCTTTCTCGACATAGCCGCGGTCCTGGATGGTGGCGAGTGTCGGTGCGTAGGTGCTCGGCCGGCCGATGCCGTTTTGCTCTAGCGCTTTTATCAGCGAGGCCTCGCTGAAGCGGGGCGGCGGCTCGGTGAAGTGCTGGAGCGGTTTCAGTTCGTTGAGCGTGAGCGTGTCATCCTTTGATAGCTCGGGCAGGAGCATCTCCTCGAATTTCGCAGGCCACACGGCAAGGTAGCCGTCGAACTTCATGGTCTGGCCCGTGGCACGAAACAAGTAGCTTTTAGCTTTTAGCTTTTGGCTTTTAGCCCCTATGTCCACCGCCGTGGCGTCAAAGAGCGCCTCGGCCATCTGTGTGGCAACAAAACGCCGCCAAATAAGGTCGTAGAGCCGGAATTGGTTGCGGTCGAGATGCGGCTTCACGGCATCCGGCGTTCGCGCCGGGTCGGTTGGCCGGATGGCTTCGTGCGCCTCCTGTGCCCCTTTGCTTTTGGTCTTGAAGCGCCGCGGCGAGGAAAGGACGTATTTGTTGCCGAAGTCCTTTTTGATGAACTGGTTCGCGGCGCGGAGCGACTCCTCCGAGAGGTTTACCGAGTCGGTACGCATGTAGGTGATGAGGCCGGTCGGACCCTCATCTCCGAGTTCCACGCCCTCGTAGAGCTGCTGGGCTGTGCGCATGGTCTGGCGGGCCGAAAATCCGAGGCGCCTAAAGGCCTCTTGTTGAAGGGTTGAGGTGGTGAAAGGAGGAGAAGGTTTTTTTGAAACAGCCCGTTTTTCGATGCTGTCCACCTGCCAGGTCGCATTTTCAAGATCGTCCGTTACGGCCTTGGCGGCGGCTTCATCGGCAAGGGAAAATTTTTCAAGCTTGGTATCACCTATCTTTATCAATGCCGCCTCAAAGCTTTGCGCTTTTCGGGCTTTGTCTTTTTCTTTTTGAAGCGCTGCGGTAACGGTCCAGTACTCTTGCGGTCTGAAGGATTGTATCTCGCGTTCACGTTCCACGATCAGGCGGACGGCGACTGACTGCACGCGGCCGGCTGAGAGCCCGCGGATGACTTTTTTCCAAAGGAAGGGTGAGAGCGAATAGCCGACGAGGCGGTCGAGCACGCGGCGCGCCTGCTGGGCATTCACGCGCTTTATGTCTATGTCGCGCGGGTTTTTCAGCGCTTCATCAATGGCGGTCTTCGTGATCTCATGAAAGACGATGCGGCGGATGTGGTCGCCCGGCCTGTCCTCCAGCCCAAGGGCGGTGACGAGGTGCCAGGCGATAGCTTCGCCCTCGCGGTCCTCATCCGTGGCAAGGATGATTTCATCTGCCGTGTCGGCAACTTTCTTTAGGAGATTTACATGCTTTCTGGCTTTGGTCGGAATGACGTATTGCGGGGCAAAATTATTCTCCACGTCCACTCCGAGTTTGGATTTTGGAAGGTCGCGGACGTGGCCGTAGGACGATTCCACGATAAAATCATTCCCGAGGAAGCGGGAAATGGTACGCGCTTTGGTGGGTGATTCGACTATAACGAGGCGTTTAGCCATTACGTGGTGCGCCCGAAGCGGTTCTGCCCCAGGGAGCGGATGAGGCCGTTTAACTCGAGGAGCGAGAGGCGTGCGATGATGTCCGGCGTGGCGAGATCCGTTTCCTCTTTCAGTTCATCCACGCTCTTCGGCTCGCCCAGAAGGGAAAGGATAGTGCGGCTAGTGTCGTCCGTCAAGTCCCCGCCTCCGCCAAAGGCTGCGGCATCGGCTCTCGCGCGGCGGGGGAGGCCGAGTTCCGCGATGATGTCTTCGGCCTTCATGACGAGTTTGGCCCCGTCTTGGATAAGGCGGTGGGCGCCGATAGCGCTTTGACTGAAGAGCTGGCCGGGTACGGCAAAAACATCGCGGCCCTGCTCCATGGCAAAGCGCGCGGTTATGAGCGCGCCCGAACGCTCGGGCGCTTCAATGACTAGCGCGCCTTTCGCAAGGCCGGCGATAATGCGGTTCCGTGCCGGAAAATGATGCTTCAGCGCCGGAGCTCCGGGCGGGTATTCGGATATGACGGCGCCGCCGTTGGAAATGATATCTTCTGCCAGATTCCAGTTCTCCGGAGGGAAAAATGAGGTGTGGTCCATACCGCTTCCGAGGACGCCGACCGTAATGAGGCCATGCGCAAGCGCGGCGCGGTGCGCTTCGGTATCAATTCCGGTCGCTAGGCCCGAAACAATGGCTATTTCGGTCTGGCTGGCAATATCGCGGATGATTTTTTGCGTTGCTTCGCGGCCGTAGGCCGTGGCTTTTCGCGTGCCGACCACGGCCAGTCGCGGCAAATCAAGCCCGACCTTGCCTTTCATATATAGGGCAAGCGGAGGCGAGGCGATTTCGCGGAGCTCGGCGGGAAATTCCGGCTCATCGGCCATGACAAGCGCAATGCCCTCGGCAACGAGCGATCGCATCGCATCATCAGGATTCAGTTCCGTGCGGATGCGTGCGAGCCGTTCAATCAACTCGCGGCTGATGCCGGCGCTCGCCAGCGCGGCAGTGTCAGCCTGCCATGCCGCCTCATATGATCCCAACGCGGAGTAAATTTTTTGCAGCGCATCATACTCCGCGCCGGCCAGGGCAAGCGCATGGAGAAATTTTTTCTCCTGCGGCAAGGACATGTGTCCTCACTATACGGGAGGCTCCTTAAATTTGACAGCAGCACGGTACTTCGGTAACGCTTGTGATACTGATTTTGGATAGCACCTACGAATCCAGGGAGGAACGGTCATGAACCTTGCCCAGGCGCGAAGCTGCCAGATCGCGGCGCTCGATTTCATCACCTCCACCGTTGCCGAGCAGATGGCGACAATCCTTCAACCTCATGTCGGCATGTTTAAAGTCGGCGCCATGCTTTTCACCGCGGTCGGCCCGGCGGTCATTGAGTACCTCCGCGACACCGTGGGCCTGCCGGTGTTCCTGGACCTGAAGTACCACGATACGCCCGAGACTGTGGCCGGAGCCTCCTGCGCCGCCGCCGGACTTGGTGTGGAGATGTTTACCATCCACTGTGCCGGCGGCATGCCGATGATGACTGCGGCAAGGAAGGCGGTGGATGAGGCGATGGAGCTGCCCGCCATCCGGGCGAACTCCCGCAGTAGACCGAAGATCCTCGGCGTCACGGCCCTTACTTCGCAGGAAGCGCTCGACCTCGAACGCGAGAGTACCATCGCGGTCAACGAGGATGCCTCATCCCGCGCCATCCAGGAGCTCTTCGACGAGATCGTGATGCGCCGCGCGCTCCTCGCCGAGGAGGCTGGCCTTGATGGCGTGGTCACGTCGGCGCGCTACGCGGCGCACGTCCGCAAGGCCTGCAGGCCAAGTTTTCTCATCGTGACGCCGGGCATCCACAGGGTCGAGACGGCGGGTGAGGCTATCCGCGGTGGCGCCGACTACGTGGTCATTGGCAGGCTCTTCCGCCAGACGAGGGATCCGATCGGTATCGCCGGGCAGTTGACTTGGGAGATCGCCGCCGCGGCGGAGCGAAAGGAGGCGTGATGGACCAGATGACCGATCGGATGAAGTTTGTCGCACGGCGTCTCGTCGAGATCGGAGCGGTCCGGTTCTCAGCCGGGGGTTTCCGCCTCGCAATCCACGAGCAGCATCCTCGGGCACCGCGCTCGCCGTTCTACCTCGATCTCCGGCTGCTTCGGTCTTACCCGCGGCTCCTCGCCGATGTCGCCGGCCTCATGGTTGAGGCGCAGCCAATGGTGTGGAATGAGCTGGAGTGTGTCGGTGATGTGCCGGAAGCTGCGACGCCGATGGTCACGCTCATCTCGCAGCGGACTGGCATCTCCATGATCTCGCCGCGGTTTAACACCAAGGACCATGGCATCGCTGCTGGCATTATTGGGGCCTGGCAGTCGGGTCAGTCGATCATGGTCATCGACGATCTCCGCACCACCGGCGGCTCATCCGAGCGGGTGGCCGCGCTCTTTGAGGCCAGCGGTCTGAAGGTCAAGGCAGTGATGGCGTTCGTGGATCGGGGCGATCCCGAGGGCGCGCCAGTTGCGGGTTGGCCGTTCATTTCAGTCTTTAAGTGGAGCCGACTGCTCGCGTTCTACCGGGCGGCCAAGCTGGTGCCGAGCGAGTTCCTCGATCGTTCAGCTCGGTACCCGGCCGAGCTCGCTCAGCACCTCGCCGCCTGCCAGGGGTGCGTCTGAGCAGGGAGCAGCGTTCTTGCCCACCGCGCCCGAGCCGCGGTGGGTTTTTTGTTTCGTCCGCGAGAATACCGCGCCGCTTGCGGTGCGGTTGTTCATTTTTGACATTCCCTCCGATTTGCCCTCACGCGAGCTCCTCCAGCGCCTCGCCCAGGAGCTGGGCGTAGAGGTTGAGACCTACCTTATTCATCGTCCCAGATTGCTGGCGGCCGAGGACGTTGCCTGCACCGCGGATTTCAAGGTCTTTAAGCGCAATCTGGAATCCTGCGCCCAGTTCCTCCGCTTCTTTTAATGCCGTGAGACGCAATCGGCCTTTTTCTGTGAGCGATTTCGCCGGGTAGAGGAAATAGGCATAGGCCGGCTTATCGCCGCGGCCGATGCGGCCGCGGATTTGGTAGGCCTGCGAAAGGCCGAGCCGCCCGGCATTGGCCACAATGAGCGTATTTGCCTCCGGCAAATCAAGGCCGTTTTCAATTATGGTGGTAGCAATAAGGATTTGGATGCGGCCGGAAGAAAATTCGTGCATGACGCGGACAAGCTCACGTTCTTTCATCCTTCCGTGGAGCACGGCAATGGCGGAGCCGGGTGCGAGGCGGAGAATGTCGCGCCGGACGGTATCAATGGATTCAATGCGGTTCCAAAGATAAAAAATTTGTCCTTGGCGTTCGCACTCGGCGCGAATGGCTTCGCCTACGATCCGCTCCGAATAGGGGAGGACAAAAGTTTTGGTTGGCAGTCGGCCCGGCGGCGGTTCTTGGATGAGCGAGATGTCGCGTAATTTTGCGAGCGCCAGTGAAAGCGTGCGCGGGATGGGTGTGGCTGAGAGCGAAAGGACATCTATTTCAGCACGGAGTTTTTTGAAGTGCTCTTTTTGGCGAACGCCGAAACGCTGTTCCTCGTCAATAATGACGAGCCCGAGCTCCCGCCAGGAAATGTCGCGCGAGAGCAGGCGGTGGGTGCCGATGACGATATCAATTTTGCCGGCGCTGATGTCGTGGACAATGCGCCGCTCCTCGCGCCTGGCCGTGAGCCGCGTCAGCATGACGACCTCAATCGGCAATCCCTTCAGTCGTTCCCGGAACGTCGCGAAATGCTGGTCGGCGAGAATGGTGGTCGGCGCCAAGAGGGCCACCTGCTTGCCGGCGTAGGCGATTCGGGCGGCGGCGCGCAAGGCCACTTCGGTTTTGCCAAAGCCTACGTCGCCCAGGAGCAGGCGATCCATGGGCCGCTCTCCCGAAAGGTTCTGGTGGATAGCGGCGATGGCGCGCTTCTGGTCATTGGTTTCCTCGTACGGGAACGAATGGGCAAGGTGGCGTTCAATGTCGTCGTGGCGCGGGTAGGGCGGGCGCGAAGCCGCGGCGCGGGTACGGTAGAGCAGGGCGAGCTCCTCGGCGAATTTTCGCGCATCCTCCCTGGCCTTTCGCTTGGTTGACTCCCAGACGGTTCCGCCCAGCCGATGGATGGCCGGAGTTTCAAATCCGATATAGCGCGAGAGTTTTGGAGCTTGCGTGCGGGGAACGAGCAGGCGATCGGGCATGCCGCCCTTACGCGGCGGGGCGTATTCCAGTGCGTAATAAGAATTTTCAAAACCACGAAAGACGCCTATGCCGTGATCCACATGGACAAGATAGTCACCCGGCCGGAGGCCAGCCAGCCAAAGCCGCTCGTATTCACTTGGGTCTTTTGGCCGCTCGCGCCGGATGGCCCGCTCTTCCCCGGGGAGCGGCAGCGTCAGGATGCGTTCAACGGCGTTGCCGATGAATTCAATCCGCACCGGGTGCGCCATATTAATGGGGAAGACGTCAACGATGCCGCCGCGCGCCGCGAACTCGCCGCGATACTGCGCCTGGCCCGATTTGGTGTAGCCCATGTCGGCGAGCTTTCGGAGGAAGGGCGAGTATGGAAGCTTCGCGCCCGGCATAACGAAGGCGCTATGCTCGCGCCACCAATGATCCGCGAACGCTTTTTTTCTGATCTCGGCCTCGTGCTCTTGAAACCACAAAACGCCCCGTTCTAGAAAATAGGGGGTGACGCCGGCGATGATGAGTTCTTGATGTTTATCGGTTATAGGCATTCATGGCATATTCCGGTCCTGCGACGGCAATGGCTTCAATAGCCGCGAGACTTTTTTTGATTACCCGCTTTTTGAGCACTAGCTCGTCGCCGCGGAATTTTTGCAGTACCAGATCCTCGCCGGGCACCCGGCGCTTCTTTTGTACGCCGATGCGCATGCGCCAGAAGTCCCTAGTTTTCAGAGCCCGCATTACGGATTCCACACCTTTATGGCCCGCCGAGCCGCGGCCGAAGGAGAGCTTGGCCGCGCCGAGGATAAGGTCTACATCATCGTGGACGATGGTGAGCTCCCGCGCTTTAGCCTTGAAGCGCCGCAAGGCCGGAAGGGCGGCACCGCCGGATTTATTAACAAATGTTTCGGGGAGCACGAGTACGACGCGGCCTTTGCCGATGCTGCCTTCGCTCACCAGCGACTTCAGGTTTGGATCCGGCTTGAACGGCGGAAGCCCGAATCGTTTGTGTGCGGCAATCAAAATCTCGCGGCCGATGCTGTGGCGCGTTCCGGCGTACTCATCTCCGGGATTTCCAAGCCCAATGAATAACTGCATAGGTCAATGCATACCCTATGCGGCGGGCTATTGCAAACTGCGGCAACGTGCGGTAAAATCGCGCTATGCCTTCTGAATCGAGTGCTCCGGCCAGCCCGTTTCTCCGAGCCCTCGGAGAATTTTTGCGCCTGGCTGTCATCGCCGCGGCCATTGCATTGCCCATCCGCTACTTCATTGCCCAGCCCTTCATCGTTCGCGGCGCATCCATGGAGCCGAATTTCCACGACCGCGAGTACCTCGTGATTGATGAATTTTCGTATTTTTTCAGGCCGCCCCAGCGCGGTGAGGTGATTGTCTTCCGTTACCCCCTGAACCCTCGGGAGTACTTCATAAAGCGCGTCATCGGCCTGCCCGGCGAGACGGTGGAGGTGCGAGTTGATGCCGTATACGTATTTAACGGCGAGCGCCCCGACGGCTTCAAACTCGATGAGCCCTACCTGTCGGCGGGCTTGGCCCCACGCGGCAACATCCGCTTCACCATCGGCCCGGACGAGTACGTCGTGCTCGGCGATAACCGGTCGGCAAGTTCTGATTCCCGGAATTGGGGGGCGCTGGAGCGCCGCTTCATCACCGGCCGGGCGGTCTTCCGCGCCTGGCCGGTCAGCCGGCTCGGCTCGCTGGTGCAGCCTCTCTGATGCCGAAAGCCAGGGAAACATCAAAATCGTTCCAGAGCCCGCGGGGCACGCACGACATCTTGCCGGCCGACCAGCCGCTCTGGGAAAAAGTCCGGTCCTCCATCCGGCAGCTCTCACTATTTTACGGTTTTGAAAAAATAGACACGCCGCACTTTGAGGATACCGATCTTTTCACCGTGGGCGTCGGGCGCGCCACCGACATCGTTTCCAAGCAGATGTACAGCTTCAAGACGCGCGGCGGTGATCAACTGACGCTCCGGCCGGAAGGGACGGCAGCGGTGGCGCGGGCATTTGTGGAGCACGGCATGGTGAACTGGCCGCAGCCGGTGAAGCTCTACTATACCGGTTCCTTTTTCCGGCACGAATCGCCGCAGCGCGGCCGCTTCCGCGAATTCAACCAGTGGGGCCTGGAGATCATCGGGGACGGCGAGGCCGTTGCCGATGCCCAAATCATTAATGTCTTTTATCTATTCCTCCAGGAGTGGGGGCTAAGGGATGCTATCGTCGAGGTGAATAGCGTCGGCTGCCCGGCCTGCCGCCCGGCCTATCGCGCCCAGCTCACCCAGTACTACCGCTCGCGGGTCCGGGGGCTTTGCCGGGAATGTAAGGAGCGCTTCCGCGACAATCCCTTGCGGCTTCTGGATTGCACTGAAGAGAAGTGCGTCGTGGTGAAAAAATCAGCTCCGCAGCTTCTGGATCGCCTGTGCGAGGCCTGCCGCGGTCACTTCAAGCTGCTGCTGGAATTCCTTGAAGAATCCGGCGTGCCCTACGCCTTGAATTCGCACCTCGTGCGCGGTCTTGATTACTACACCCGAACCGTGTTTGAAACGTTTCTGCCCGTTATCCCGGCTCCAGCCGTTCCGCCGCCGCCGCCGGAACACGCCGCTGGCGACGAATCCGCCGCGCCGGCCGCGAATGCTGCTACCCACCCCGAAGAGGTACCAAAAAAGCTTGCGGTGGTATCGGGTGGCCGTTATGATGGTCTGATTGAACTCGTCGGCGGCAGGCCGACACCGGCCGTCGGCGGGGCCATGGGCCTCGAGCGGCTCATCCATCTCATTCGTGAACGATCTGCCGCGAAAGTCCCCGAGGCGGCCAAGCCTAAGGTCTTCCTCGTCCAGCTCGGCGATCTGGCTAAGAAGAAGAGTTTTCGCATCATGGAGGATTTGCGCCGCTCGGGGCTCACGATGTCCGAGTCCTTGGGCCGCGATTCCATCCGCTCGCAGCTGAAGATCGCTGACCGCGTCGGCGCGGAGTATGCCCTCATCATCGGCCAGAAGGAGGCGCTCGACGGCGCGGTCATCGTGCGCGAGATGTCGTCCGGCATTCAGGAGACCATTCCCCGCGAGCGCCTCGTAGAAACGCTGAAGCGGAAATTAAAGAAATGACACCCAACCATTCCATGGATTGCGTTTTCTGCGGGATCGCAGGCCAGGAAGTTCCGGCCGCCATTTTATACGAGGATGGCGATGTGATGGCGTTCAATGATATACATCCGAAAGCGCCGGTGCACATCATCGTCATCCCGAAGCGGCACATTGAATCCATCGCCCGCCTTGAGGCCGATCACGCCGATGTGATTGCCAAGCTCATCTACGCCGCCAAGCGCATCGCGGCCGAACGGGAACTTGAAGGATACAAGCTCGTATTCAACGTTGGCCGCGCCGCCGGGCAGGTTATTGATCATTTACACCTGCATCTCTTAGGCGGATGGGAGAAGGCGGAGGATCGGAGCATCAACGTGTAGACCGGTATGATGAAATTCCAAATCACAAGCACCAAACCACAAACAAATCACAAATCACGAATTCCAAATTGCAAACGGTTTGGGATTTGTAATTTTGGATTTGGGATTTAACGGGCATATGGTTTACGTCAAACGCAAGGAACGCGAATCCACCGCCGCCATGCTGCGGCGCTTCAGCCGGAGGGTGCAGGCTTCCGGTATTCTCCTTCGCGCCCGGAAAACCCGCTTTTACGAGCCAAAACTCACCAAGCGCGCCTCCCGCGAGCGGGCTCTCCGGCGCCTGGCCCTGGCGCGTGAACGGGAGAAGCTCCTGAAACTCGGCAAGCTCCGGGAGGAGAAGCGCGAGCGGCGGTAGCTTTGCGAAATACGTACCAGTCCGAATATACGTATAGGGTAAATTCGTAAAAACGATGCTGAAAACGCAAATTGATGCAGCGCTGCAGCAGGCTCTGAAGAGCAGGGATGCGCTCCGTCTTTCGGCGTTCCGGATGCTTTCGGCGGCGCTCCATAATCGCGAGATCGAAAAGCGGACTAAAGCCGGTGCGGGCGAGGATGTTCCCCTGACCGAAGAGGAAATCATACAAGTCATCCGTTCCGAAGTAAAAAAACGGCACGATGCGGTCGAGGCCTATGAACGGGGCGGTCGGCCGGATGCGGCGGCCAAGGAGCGGGCGGAAGCGGATATCCTTTCCGCGCTCCTGCCGGCGGAACTTTCCGACAGTGAACTTTTGGCATTCGTTGCCGAGGGTAAGGTTGCCATCGGTGCCGTATCGCTCAAGGAATTCGGCAAGCTCATGGGCTGGGTGATGCAGCGCGTCGGGAGCCGCGCCTCGGGCGATCGAGTGTCGGCCATCATCAAGAAGGAACTTGGGGCGTGAGGAGCGCTGGGGGCGCAATTACGATCGCCGTTGTGAACCGGACGGGGGGTCGCATTCCGGACATTCGCCGGCTCGTCCGTGCGGCGTCCTCCGCGCTTAAAGACGCCGCCCCAAGCCGGGAGGGTCTCAATCACATCACGGTGGTTTTTATCACCCCCGCCTACAGCCGGCGGTTGAAGCAGCGCTTTCTCCGCCAGAATCATCCTGCCAATGTCCTCTCTTTCCGGTACGAAGAGGAGGGTGAAATTTTTCTTGCAGCGGCAGTCATCCGGGCCGAAGCCCGCCGCACCGGGAAACCTTACCGCGAATACCTCGCCGCGCTCACACTCCACGGTCTGCTGCATCTCTACGGGTACCACCACGAGGGCAAGGGTACCGTCCGCCGCTTCCAGCGTCGCGAGCGTTTCCTGCGGCGAGTACTCGCCTTGCGGGGGTTATGGCTGGGGCGTACAACTACTAGTGAACCCCGTTACGATCCGGCCTAAAGGCCGGGGCCTCCAATGAAGCAGTGGGATTTTTCCTTCCTCCTCGCCTTGAGGGGTGGGGCGTTCGGGTTGTAACGGGATGAATAGGCAAAGATTGCGTATGCGCGCTGCCGTAGGCATTGATATCGGAACGACAAACACTACGACTGTTGTCGTCCGCCGCGATAAGAGCGGTAAATTCCGCATTACTGGCTTCGGACAGAGCCCTTCGGCGGGCATGCGGCGAGGGGCGATTTTCGATGTTGAGGCGGCCGCAGGAGCGCTCAAGCGCTCACTCCATGAAGCGTCGAGGACGTCAGGCGAGCGCATTCGCAGTGCGCTCGTCAGCGTCGGTGGGGCGCACCTCGCCGCCTTTGCCGTGCGCGGCGCGGTGGCCGTGTCGCGGGCCGACGGCGAGATCACCGAAGATGATGTGCGCCGGGCCATACACACCGCCGAAGGAATGGCGCCGAAAAATCCCAACCGCGAAGTCATTCACGTCATTCCGCGCGGCTACCGTGTGGACGGCGATGGCAGTATTGCCGATCCCGTCGGCATGGTCGGCATGAAACTGGAATCCGATGCGCTCGTCGTTGATGGGTCAAAGCCTGCGCTCGCAAACCTCATCAAGTGCTGCGAGCTCGCTGGCATAGAAGTGGAGGACTGGGCGGCATCCACGCTCGCCGCCTCCGAGGTGCTGCTGACGAAGCGGCAAAAAGAACTCGGCGTTATGCTCTTGGATCTCGGAGCGGGCACCTCTGATTTCGCGATCTTTGAGGAAGGGAGAATTTTGGATGTCGGTTCCTTCCCGTTCGGTGGCGCCCATATTACGAATGACATTGCCGTCGGGTTAAAAGCGCAGGTGACGGTCGCGGAGGCCATCAAGATACGCTACGCCAGCGTTGCGGCCGAAATGCGCGCTCGGCGGGAAAATATCCGCTTGGCGGATTTTCATGTCGCCGGCGGGGAAGAATTTCCGCTGCGCGAGCTCACTGATATCATTGGGGCACGGTTGACGGATATCTTTGAACTTTCGTTCAAAGCGTTGAAACGCATCGGACGCGCCGGTCTTCTCCCCGGCGGCGTGGTGCTTACCGGCGGCGTGGCCGACATTCCGGGGATTCAAGATCTTTGCCGGCGCGAGCTTAAACTGCCGGTGGAGGTTGCCAAAGCGGGAACGCCGGAGGTATTTGCCGATGTGGTGCCGGCGCGTCTCGCCATTCCGGTTGGACTCATGCTCTGGCAGTGGGAGCAGACCGGATTCCGGGGCCGTCATCGCTCTTGGGGTATCGTGGAGCGGGCCAAGCATATCCTGCGTGGTTTTGTGCCATAGTTGGTGGTATTTTTTACGCAACATCTTGTTTTTTTGGCAAGTTGCCTATAGCGGCAGTTTCTGCTACTTGCCAAGTAAATACAGCCGCATGAAATGTCGCCTTTTGAAGGTTGCGGCTGCGCCATATCCCTAACGGTTGAAACCCTCCGTGCCCCAAGTCAAACCTGAACTAGAAACATTTGCGCGCATTAAGGTCATTGGCGTCGGCGGCGGCGGCTGTCATGCGGTGACGCGGATGGTGGAGAAAAAAATCCGCGGCGTTGATTTTGTTGCGGTCAACTGCGACGCGCAGGATTTGCACCAGGCCAAGGCCGGCACCAAGATCCATATCGGAAAAAATTTATCCAAGGGCCTCGGGGCGGGCATGAATCCGGAAATCGGCCGTCAGGCGGCCGAAGAGAACCGCGACGAGATGGCGGATGCCGTTAAGGGCGCGGACATGGTGTTCGTGACCTATGGGCTCGGCGGCGGCACCGGCACGGGCGGCGGTCCCATCGTGGCCGAGGTTGCTAAGGAGTCGGGTGCGCTTACCGTGGGCGTAGTCACGAAACCCTTCGGCTTTGAAGGAGCGCAGAGAAGCCGCATTGCCGAGGAAGGCTGGGCCAAGCTCCGCGACCGCGTGGACGCGCTCATTACCATTCCCAACGATCGCTTGCTGAACCTCGTGGACAAAAATACGTCCCTGCTCTCGGCGTTTCATGTATGTGATGACGTGTTGCGCCAGGCAGTGCAGGGCATCTCCGACCTCATCACCCTGCCCGGTCTCATCAACGTGGACTTTGCTGATGTTCGCGCCGTCATGGCTGATGCCGGGTCGGCCATCATGGGTGTGGGTATCGCCTCGGGCGAAGACCGTGCGCTCGCCGCCGCGCGTTCGGCCGTGTCCTCGCCGCTCCTGGATATTGCGATTGATGGCGCACGGGGCGTACTCTTCAACGTATCCGGCGGGCCGGACATGACCATGTGGGAGATCAACGAGGCCGCCAAGGTCATCACCGATTCCATTGACAAGGATGCCAAGCTCATTTTCGGGGCCGTGGAGGACGAACGGCTGAAGAAGGGCGAACTGAAAATCACGGTCATTGCGACCGGATTCTCCGGCCTGGCGCCGAAACCCGTCGAAGTTCAGAAGAAGGCGGCCGTAAACGGTGCGGCGGTGAAGGTGCCGGCTGGCGTGGCGGTGAAGGCCGAGTCCGAGGAGGAGGAATGGGACGCGGTGCCGGCCTTCCTCCGCCGGCGGAAGTAATTCTCACGCCGGCGGGCGTCAATCCTCCCAGCCGGTATTTCGGAAAAAATTTTCTCTCCCGATGTTCTGAACGGTGCGGTCGCAAGGCCGCGCCGTTGCCGTATGCCTTGCCAAAAAGTTATTCCGTTGCGTTTTCGTTTCTCCCATGCGGTTATCCACACCATCGCCATAGCCGCTGGCCGCTATAATGGGGTACGCTAATTTTTTGGCAGAACCATCCTTTTATTGATTACCGATCCGATACTGTCCGTCCCTAGCGGACAGCATCCCATCGGTAGCGACCCCCATGCCCGATACCGCCATTACGCTCCGCCGCGGCGACGGTGCGGCCGCGCCCGCAAGCGCGCTCGCCACAGCACGGCTCTTCAGTGTTGCCGGCCGCAACCCCTTTGATGAAATTGAGTGGGAGCAGCGCACCATCATCATCAAGGCCATGGACGGCACGAAGCACGAAGAGAAGGATTGCGAGTTTCCGGTATTCTGGTCGGTGAACGCATCGAACATCGCCGGATCAAAATACTTTCGCGGGCGTCTTGGTTCCGATACGCGCGAACGATCGGTCCGGCAGATGATCGGCCGGGTTGTCCGGACCATCCGCGGCTGGGGATTGGAGTTCGGCTACTTTTCTAATGCGGAGGTTGCGGATATTTTTGCTGATGAGCTTGCGCACATACTTCTTTATCAAAAGGCGGCGTTCAACTCGCCGGTGTGGTTCAATGTCGGCATCGATCCGAAGCCGCAGTGCTCGGCCTGCTTCATCCTCGAGGTGGAGGACACAATGCATTCCATCCTCGACTGGTACTACACTGAAGGACTGATCTTCAAAGGCGGTTCCGGCGCGGGAATTGATCTTTCGCCGCTCCGCTCATCAAAGGAGAAACTCTCCGCCGGCGGGTACGCCTCCGGCCCGGTGTCTTTCATGCGCGGCGCGGATTCTGTTGCCGGTGCCGTCGCCTCGGGCGGTTCCACCCGCCGCGCGGCCAAGATGGTGGTCCTAGGCGTGCACCACCCCGATATCATGGCGTTCATCCGCTGCAAGGCCGATGAGGAGAAAAAAGTCCGCGCGCTCATGGCCGCCGGCTTCAACATGGCCGACCTGAACGACGAGGGCTGGAAGTCCATTCAGTACCAGAATGCCAATAATTCGGTGAGCGTCCCGGATGAGTTCATGCGCGCCGTGGAGGAGGATGGCATGTGGGCCACTCGCCTCGTCAAAACCCAGGAAGTCGCCGAGGAGTACCGGGCGCGGGAGCTCCTCCGCGAGATCGCGCAGGCCGCCTGGGGGTGCGGCGATCCCGGCATGCAGTTCTCAACGACCATCAATGACTGGAACACTGCGGCCAACACCGGACGCATCACGGCGACGAACCCCTGTGTGACCGGCGAGACACTCGTTGCTACCCGCGAGGGCTGGCGCGAGATCCGTAATTTAGTAGGAACGGCGCCAATTCTCGCAACGCCCCAGGGCTGGCAGCGGGCCGTCCGAGTCTGGCGAACCGGCATAAAGCCCATCTATACGCTCACGACGCGCGCCGGCTACCACCTCCGGCTCACCGCCGATCATCCGGTATTCGTACCCGGTCGTGGTGACGTGCCAGCACATGCGCTCCAGGCCGGCGACGCCGTGGCGCTCCAGGGTGCGGGTTTCGGCGGTGAGCGGCTACCTGAAGCCGAGGCGTTCGCCATCGGCTACGGTGTCGGCGATGGTTGTATCTTCACGGCGGCGCGGACTGGGAATCCGGTATTCGCCGCAACCGGCGGTTTCGACGATCGGGACAGTTTAGAGGCGGTCGCGGGCTATATCAACACTACCTACCGTGATCTGGACCGGATGGGACGAACCATTCCACCGGTGCATGTGACGCAGGCGACCACCGGTCTCAAGGTGGCGTCGAGCCGACCACGGTTGGCCGAGCGTCTCACCGAGTTTGCGGTACTCGATGCGGGGAGCGAAGGCAAGCGATTCACGCCGCGCGCCTTCGCGCTTGATCGCGCCTCACAGGCCGCGTTCCTCCGCGGGCTCTTTACGGCCGACGGCACGGTGAGCGGCAATGCGGAGAAGGGTTACTACGTTGGACTCGACAGCACATCACTGGTGCTCCTCGAGCAGGTCCAGCTGCTCTTGCTGAATTTCGGGATTAAGGCGAAGCTCTACCGCGATCGGAGGCGATCATCCTCGTCAATGATTTTAGATAGTGATCGGAATCCCAAAGAATATCCGACGCAGCCGCTCCACTCGCTCCGCGTTACGCGACAGGGACGGTCCCGCTTTGAGCGGGCCGTCGGTTTTGCGCCGGGCAGCGCAAAGACAGAAAAGCTCCGCGAGATCAATCGGCGCACGGCGTGTTATCACGAAGATCTCACCGATACCATTGTTGGTATTCGCCCCGATGGCATTGAGCCGGTATACGATCTCACCGAGCCGGTTTCCAGTCACTTCGTGGCGGGCGGCATCGTCGTTCATAATTGCGCCGAGTACATTCACCTCAATAACTCCGCATGTAACCTCTCTTCCATCAACCTCCTGAAGTTCCTGACCGCGGGGGGGACCTTTGCCGTTGAGGAGTTCCGGCACACGGTGCGAACCATGGCCATGGCACAGGAGATCATCGTGTCCGGCTCGAGCTACCCGACGGAAAAAATCGCCCGGAACGCTCATGACTTCCGCGAGCTCGGCTTGGGCTACGCGAACTTGGGCGCGCTCCTGATGGCGCTCGGCATACCCTACGACAGCGAGCCGGCGCGCGCCACCGCCGCGGCCGTGACCGCGCTTATGACCGGGGAAGCCTACCGCTGTTCGGGAGTCATCGCCGGGGCCATGGGACCCTTCAATGGCTTTGCCATCAATCGCGAACCGATGGTCCGCGTACTTTCTAAGCATCGGCGGGCGCTCGGCGGCATCAACCGCGATGCAGTCTTCGACGGCCGCATCTACGCCGCAGCGGTCGAGGCCTGGGACGAGGCCGTCCGGTTCGGCGAGACCGTCGGCGTCCGGAACTCGCAGGCGACCGTCATTGCGCCGACGGGCACCATCTCTTTCATGATGGACTGTGACACGACCGGCATTGAGCCGGACTTTGCGCTCGCCAAGACAAAGAACCTCGTCGGCGGCGGCATAATGAAGATCGTGAACCGCACCGTGCCGCGGGCGCTGGCTCGCCTCGGCTATCTGGAGCCGGAGATCAACGATATCCTCGGCTACATTGAGGAGCAGGGGACGATCGAGGGCGCGCCGCACCTGAAGGACGAGCACCTCGCGGTCTTTGACTGCGCGGTGAAGCCGGCATCAGGCTCGCGGGCTATCTCATGGCAAGGGCATGTGCGCATGGTCGCGGCCGTTCAGCCCTTCATCTCGGGCGGCATTTCCAAAACCTTCAACATGCCGGCTGAGACCACCGTCGAGGAGATCATGGAGGCCTACCTCATGGCTTGGAAGCTCGGCATCAAGGCGTTCGCGGTGTACCGCGATGGTTCAAAATCCGCCCAGGTCCTCTTCACAGCGAGCGATAAGAAGAAGGAGCCGCGGCAGTTGACCCTCGGCGTCGGACCGGCGCGCCGCCGCCTCCCACCGACGCGTGGATCGGAGACCCATAAGTTCTCGGTGGCCGGGCATGAGGGCTACTTCACCTACGGCATGTATGAGGACGGCTTGCTCGCCGAGATCTTCATCAGCATGGCCAAATCCGGCTCTACCCTGGCCGGGCTCCTGGATGCCTTTGCCATAACCGTATCCATGGCCATCCAGTACGGCGTGCCTTTAAAGGAGCTCGCCCGGAAGTTCATCTACGGCCGCTACGAGCCGGCCGGCTTCACCACGAACCCCGACATTCAGATCGCGACCTCCATCACGGACTACGTCTTCCGCTACTTAGCACTCCGTTTCCTCACGCCCGAGGAGCAGGCCGAGCTTGGCGTGAACGGCCATGCGCCGTCTCCGGCCGGCATGCCCGTCCCGCGCGAGGTGCCCAAGCTCGAGCCGACGCAGGCCGCGACCTTCGCCGATTCGGTGTGCCGCCTCTGCGGCGGGATGATGATCCAGACCGGCTCCTGCAAGACCTGCCTGCAGTGTGGGGCATCGTCGGGCGGCTGCTAGCGCGGCGCCGCTCTTTCGGAAACGTCTAAAATCCCCGGCGAGGATTTTAGACTCGCCGAAGCTCCTCGCTCGGTCCGACCGCGGTCGGACCACCATGCCCGCTCGTCGCTTCGAGCGTTCCGAGAAGAGCGGCGCCGCGCTAGCGTAATTGGGTTCAGGATGTGTGGAAGGTACGGCCCCTCACGGGGCCGTTGCGATTTCTGTTATGCTGGGGTTGTGAAATAAAAGCAGCGGGGCACCCCGGGTGCCCCGCGAGGGGAGAACTTCTTCAGATCCGATCGCTCGCCTCCAGGAGCGCGGGCGGCTCTTCCTCCCGGCGCCGCCACGGGATGCGAGCACGGAGCCGCGCCATGAGCGAGGTGCCCTGGGGCTGTGGGCTGCCCGGCGTGGCGCTCGTCATCAGGTGTTGGCCGAAAGCGATGCCGAGGAGAGCGGCGATGACAGTGACCACGGCGTATCCCACCATCCACTCCCGCGCGGTGAAGATGTTCTGGAAGCGCAGGCCGTAGGTTAGCATGTCCTCGTTTGGGTAGAAGAAGATGTCCCACCCGGTGAGCACGATCGGAGCGAACCAGATGCCGACAACCATCGTGGCGATGATCGTCATCACGGCGCCGAACTTCCAGCGGTGGCGGAGCCAGGCGGCGAGGCCGATTGTCAGCGCGACGGCCGAAGCCACGAGCGGCCAGCCGATGGCGTGGTTGGGATTCCGCACGTCGAAGTACTCGACGGCCCACTGCTCATTGCGGAAGGAAAGAGCCATCGTCAGGATGAGATTCGCCAGGATGAGACAGACCAGAGCCGTGCCGATCCAGAACGCGATGCGCTTCATGTGCGTCTCCTTGTGATGTAGGGGGTGGGGGCAAACGCTAGTCTATAGTATACATTTCCATAGTTTTTTGTCAAATAGTTCCATGCTCCTCGTATTTACTGGCAACGGCAAAGGGAAAACCACAGCCGCGTTGGGGCAGGCGCTTCGTTCGGTTGGCGAAGGCAAGCGCGTTTTGATGGTGCAGTTCATCAAGGGGCCGTGGAAGTCGGGCGAGGACGATTCGGCAAAGCTTTTGGCGACGAATTTCAAACTGGTGAAAATGGGCAAGGGGTTTGTGGGAATCCTCGGAGATTCACTTCCGTTTGAGGAACATCAAAAAGCCGCCGAAGAGGGCTTGGCGCTCGCAAAGCACGAAATGGGATCCGGCAACTGGGACATGGTCATCCTTGATGAGGTTTCGAACGCCGTTCACCTCAACCTGATTCCCAAAGAAAAAGTCATTGAGCTTTTCGATTTTATCAAGCGAGCGCCAGCGAGCGATTCATCAAGCGCAGCGATTCACCGTCTTGAATATCTTATTCTGACCGGCCGCGATGCGCCGCAGGAATTCATTGACGCCGCCGACCTGGTTACCGAGATGCAGGACGTGAAGCATCCCTTTGAGAAAGGCGTGAAGGCCAGACGCGGACTGGAGTATTGATACAGTTTTTGGTTTTTGGTTCTTAGTTACGGTTTTTGGTTATTGGTTATGGTTGCGGTTTTCCGGCAACTGAAACTAGAAACCGTTCAACTGTAACTGAAAACCAAAAACTAAGAACTTAATAATGACCAAGTCCAAAGTTTTCTTCTGGCTCCTTATTGCATTCATTGCCGGAATCGGCGTTGCCTCGTTCCTGCCGCTTGGCCTGTATCTGATTACGGCGGTATTCATTCTCGGCGGCAGTGCGGCGGCCTTCGGCCTCCTGCGCCACGGGCGGCAGCACCTCGTCGTCGCCGGTTGGCTCGCGATCGTCTTGGCCGCGGGGGCATTTTGGTTTTTGCGGCAGAGCCGTCCAACAGCATCGCTCGCGGCGCACGTCGGAACGCGCGCGGCGTTTGAGGCGGTTGTCCGGGATGATCCGGTACGCCGGTCCAAAAGCCAGCAGCTTGTGATTGGGGAACCCCGCTCGGCCGCGAAGATTCTCGTCGTAACCCGGCCATTCCCGGAATATGCCTACGGCGATCGGCTTCTAGTTTCCGGAAGGCTCGAGCGGCCCAAGCGTTTCTCGCCGGATTTCGACTATGCGGCCTTCCTCGCCAAGGACGGCATATTTTATACCATGGTCTTCCCGGACATCACGTTCGCCGGTCCGGGCGCGGGTTCGCGCCTGTATGATGTGCTCTTCAGAATAAAAAGAGCATTCGTATCGGCGCTTGGCCGCGCGGTGCCGGAGCCGATGAACGCGTTTCTGGCCGGCATTACCATCGGCGAGCGGCAAAGCTTTTCCTCCGAACTCACGGAAAAGCTCCGCGCCACGGGGACGAGCCATATCGTGGCGCTCTCCGGGTTCAACATCACCATAGTGGCCGATGCCATCCTTAGGGCGCTCTCCTGGCTGCCAATTTCGCCGGCCGCAGCGTTCTGGCTGGCCAGTGGGGGCATCGTTGGCTTCACCCTCCTGACAGGAGCCGCGGCCTCGGTGGTGAGGGCGGCGATAATGGGCGTTTTGGTGCTGATCGCGCGGCAGGCTGGCCGGCTCTATCACATGCAAAACGCCCTGGCCCTCGCGGCCGCAATCATGCTTTTGCAGAATCCAAAAATTCTGCGTTTTGATGTCGGGTTTCAGCTCTCCTTCCTGGCCACGCTCGGCCTGGTGTACGGCACGCCATTCATGGATCAGTGGTTTGACCGGCTCAAGCGGCGCCTTTTACTCATCGGCCGCGATAGGGGCCTTATACGCCCTTGGTTTGGCGCGCCGGCTGGGGCCGGCAAGCGCTCCTTCCTCCGCGCGACCGCCATCTCAACCCTGGCCGCCCAGTTTGCCGTGCTTCCGCTGCTGGCCATACATTTCGGCGGGCTTTCGCTCGTCTCGCCGCTGGCGAATCTCGCCGTCCTGCCGCTCATCCCCGCGGCGATGTTCGCGGGGTTTAGCGCGGGAGGGCTCGGCATGTTTTCTGATGCGCTTGGCCGCGCGGCCGGGTGGGTCGCCTGGGCGCTGGCGCGCTATGAACTGGCCGCGATTTCATTTTTTGCCGCACTGCCGGCGGCGCGCGTCGCTATCCGGGGCCTGGCACTTACGATTGTGCTCGGCGCCTATGCCGTGGCTGCTGTCATGTTTTGGCGGTCCCATAGGCGCCGGGCCAGGCTGCGCTTGTTTCAGAGCCGTACGGTATAGGCCGCAATGCCGTCATTGAGACGATTCGGATATTGGTACCTCCTCGGCGCCTTGGCCTTGGCGGCCGTTTTCATCTGGAGCGCGGTATTCTGGATCGAGGCCCATCGCGGCCGGCTCTATCTCCATGTGCTTGATGTCGGGCAGGGCGATGCGCTCCTGATTGAGGCGCCGAATGGGAGCCAAGTGCTCATTGACGGCGGTCCGGACACAAGCGTGCTGGCGCGCCTCGGCGAGATCATGCCCTTCTGGGACCGCTCTCTTGACCTTATTGTGCTGACGCATCCTCACGCCGATCACCTCGATGGCCTGCTTACCGTACTCCAACACTACACCGTCGGAGCGGTGATCGAATCGGGCGTCAACCACACTATCCCGGAGTACGCCGTCTGGGAGTCCGAAATCAAACGGCGCGGCATAGGGCGCATTGCGGCGCGGCGGGGGCAGGTGGTGGGACTCAGCGGCGGCGCCTCACTCTCTTTGCTCGCGCCGTTCCGCCCGTTCGATGGGGTGAGCGTCAGGAACGTCCATGAGGCCTCGGTGGTGATGCGGCTTGAGTTTGCCGGCTCAACCGCTCTCCTCATGGCTGATGCCGAAGCGCCGCTGGAGCGCGAGCTCTTGGCGGCCGGGGGCGGCCTCCGGGCCGATGTACTGAAAGTTGGACACCACGGCTCAAAAACTTCAACGTCGCAGGCATTTCTTGATCGGGTCCAGCCGCGCTTGGCCGCTATTTCGGCCGGCCGGCAAAACCGCTACGGCCATCCCGCCCAAGAAGTTCTTGACCGGCTTCACGCCGCCGGCATTGCCGTCTTCCGAACGGATGGGCAGGGAACGGTTACATTCGTGAGCGGCGGCCGGGGTTTTGCGGTACGTGCGCGTTAGGCGCTCCGGTTGAATTCGGCCGCTGTTTTAGCTACCGTTGGGGAGTATGCCCGCTTTTGATTTTCCAGTTTTCAATACGCGCATCGCGGGAGCGAACGGAGAGTTCCGGCTTGAGGACCCGGTGGACCGCCGCCGCTACTTTGCCGCGAAAGCCGGCCTGGAGATTGAACGCCTGAAGGACCACCTCCGGGAAAACGTGTTCGTCGCTTTTCTACTCGGCCCCAAGAATTCCGGCAAGGGTACATATACGAAGCTCTTTATGGAGGCGGTCGGGAATGAGCGTGTCGCCCACATTTCCGTGGGCGACATCGTCCGCAGCGTGCATAGCGACCTTGCCGATGAGGCTAAGCGCGACGAACTTCTCGCCTTCCTTGGCGAGCGCTACCGCGGCTTCATTCCCGTGGCGCAGGCCATTGACATCATCCTCGGCCGCGACACAAAAACGCTCCTCCCGACCGAGGTCATCCTGGCGCTGGTGGAGCGCGAGATCGGCCGCATCGGCCGGAAAGCTATTTTCATTGACGGCTTCCCGCGGAACCTGGATCAGGTTTCCTACTCGCTTTTTTTCCGCACGCTCATGGGGTATCGCGACGATCCGGACTTCTTTGTTTTCATTGATGTTCCCGATACCGTCATCGGCGAGCGCATGAAGGGGCGCGTGAGCTGCCCGGCCTGCCAGACGCCACGGGGCCTGAAGCTGCTGCGCACCAAAGATGTCGGTTACGACAGCGCCACCGGCGAATTTTTTCTCATCTGCGACAACCCCTCCTGCCCCAACCCCCAGCGTATGGTGGCCAAGGAAGGGGACGAGCTTGGCATTGAGGCGCTTAGGGAACGCATTGAGCTCGACAAAACCGTCATGCGCCGACTCCTTCTACTCCAGGGCGTCCCCAAGGTTCTCCTGCGTAATACCGTGCCTGTTGCCGCGGCCGCGGCAATGGTGGACCAGTATGAAATCACGCCCGCTTATCGCTATGAATGGGACGCCGCGGCCGAGAAGGTGCGCGTCATTGAGGAGCCGTGGGTCGTGAATGATGATAGCGGCGTGCCGTCCTATAGCCTTCTGCCGGCTGCGGTTACCGTAGGTATGATTAAACAAACGGCAGCCGTGCTCGGCCTTTCATGATATGGACCAGCCGCTCGATCCGCGCCTCCACTTTGTCGTTGCCACCGCCATCATCGTGGAGGATCCTCGCGACGCGGCTCGGGGCAGGGGAAAGTATTTGATTGCCCGGCGTTCGGAGCGCGAAAAAGCCTTCCCCGGAAAATGGACCGTTCCGGGCGGCAAACTGGTTACGAGCGAGTATCGTACCCTACCCAAGAGCGTCTCCGATTACGAGGGTTGGTACAGCTTGGTTGACTGGCTTGTGCGCAAAGAAGTCCGCGAAGAGGTGGGACTTGAGATCGGTGCGCTTGGTTACGTAACCGATGTCGTCTTTTTCCGGCCCGACGGCTATCCGGTGGTAACGCTTTCCTTTTGGGCGCCGTGGAAATCAGGAGCGGTGCGGCTCGGCAAGGACCTCGTGGACTACGCTTGGGTGACGCTCGAGGAAGCCAAGGGCTACGATCTCATTGAAGGCATCTGGGGTGAGATTTTACAGGTAGATGACATTTTGAAAAAAGCGCAAGTGACATAGCCGCTGTAGCGGAGTATAATTTTGTTGAAGACCCTGCCGATCGGACCCGTGCTTTAGATCAAGTCATTCCTTCCGGGAGCCTCACATTGTTCCGGCCTCCGGGCCGGGAACTGCGGGCACCCACCTAATGCACTGCTGAAGACACGCCGATCGCGCGGGGTTTTCAATTTTTAAGAGCTTGACGCCTATTACTCCGGCGCGATACAGTTATTTTGGCTGCGGCAGGGGAGCGTTTTGAAAACCAAACAAAGGGGGAGACATGACCCAAGGTTCGGTGGTTCCGGAGCAGTCCCCGAGGACAACGGAAGAGCTCGTGATCGACCCCGAGCTCAAACAGCGGTTGAATGGCGGGCCCGGCCATGCCGAGCTGCGCCAACTGATCGACCACAAGACCTTCGTGGAGATCGTTGGCGAGCCCATGATGATCGGCAATCGGGAGGTCGTGCGGGTTCGCCCGTGCGGAAACCCTGACGGGCCGGCCGTGCAGGTCAGACGCGAGTTCGTGATCTCGGCCAAGAGCGCGGCCCTCCGTAGGCGCATGATGAACGCCGCCGCTCGTCCGCCGATACAGCCCATTCGCAGCGACCACAAGTAGGCCCGACGGTAACCCGCTCCCCGCCGCCGGGCCATGGCAGCCGCCAGGCTAGCGGCCGCTGCCAAGCCCCCAGGAGTAGCGCACTCCTGGGGGCTATTATTTTTTTAAAAAAAGACGGGCAGCATGCGACTGCTGCCCGCTGCCTGGCGCTAGGCGGCGCGAAGGCGCGCGATCTCGTCCGGCTTCCAGCCCTTCTGTGTTAGCCAATCAAAGGGCGTGATCCCGCGGATCTGCATCCGCTCTCGCGGGATGGCCGCCTCAAGGCACTTTTGGATCTTCTCGATGACCCCGCGGGCTCGGTTGTTCGGGATGCGGAGCTCGGGCGCCCAAAGGATGACCTTGTACGCCCCACCTTCACGGACGAGCGTGAGCCAGCCGACCTCCTTGGCGTAGGTGATGGCGATTGTGGTCACCACTACTCCGCCCTCTTTTGCGCGGTGCCGCGCGGTGAGCTGCCCGCGCCAGTCCCGAGCAAGTGATTCTGTCACCGAGGCTTCCCGGAGGCATTCCTCCAGGAGATTAACGATGGCGTCGAGCTGATCGGTTCCGGTTGAGGTCATGCCTCCTTCACCTCCTTTGGTGTTGATTTTGAGCGAGCCGTCTTTCTGGTAAGCGTCCAGTGTAAATGGTACGCGGCAAAAGTCAAGATCGTTTCATACCAATGAAAGTTCAGAACATGCGATCGAATAGCAAAACCGCCTCATCTGAGGCGGTTTTGCTATCCTATCGGGGTGGGGAGAATCGGACTCCCGCTACAAGACCCCCAGCCTTGTGTACTGCCATTATACTACACCCCGGATCCTCCTTTTTTATTTTTTCGCCTTATGCAGCGTTTTGATGCACTCGGTGCAGGCCTTCACCCGTTTCCCGGACGTCAAGCGCACCCACTGTAAATTGGGATACTTGCGTTCCGTTTTGGTAAGATTGTAGTGCCCGCGCAGGAGCTTGCGCTTGCCGCCGATGATGGAGCCCTTGGCGCAGATGGCGCATTTTCGCATGAGTAAGAATTAAGCGAGCGAGTTAAAGCGAGTTAAGCTTCTGCAGGCTATCATAATTTCATGGAAACTACAATCATTACCGTTGCCTTTCAGCTGGCTATTCTTATCTTCTCGGTCGTGGTGCATGAGGTATCGCATGGCCTTGCGGCCAATGCCCTCGGCGATCAGACGGCCAAGTATGCCGGCCGCCTGACACTGAATCCTATTTCCCACCTCGATCCCGTAGGCTCGGTGCTCGTGCCGCTGGCGAGCTTTCTCCTGGGCGGCATCATTATCGGCTGGGCCAAGCCCGTGCCGTATAATCCCGCGAATTTACGCGTGAAGAATCAGGATATCGGTTCGGCCGTTGTGGGCGCGGCCGGTCCGACGGCGAACATTGCCATCGCGCTTGTTTTTGGGCTGGCCCTGCGCAGTGCGGCCGCCTGGGCGCCGGCACTCGGAGGCGCGGCTCCGGCGCTCATGGAAATTATGGGTGCCATCGTCCTCGTCAATCTCGTACTCGCGGTATTCAACTTCGTGCCCATACCTCCGTTGGACGGCTCCAAAGTGCTTTTTTCCATCCTGCCGGCCCAGTGGCAGGGGTTGCGTTTCAGTTTGGAAAGATTCGGATTCCTCCTGCTGCTCATCTTCATTTTCTATTTTTCGCAATGGATTATTCCCATTGTCCGCTTCCTTTTTGGGATCATCACTGGGATGGAACCGTTCTGATACCGCAGGGCTGTTGACTTCGTTTAGAGCGGCATTTGTGCGCGGTAAATGAGTACTGATTGGTCTCGGCCCTTTTAGCGGCGTCGCTCTAACGGGGTTGACCGCCGGCGGTGGTTCGGCTATCATTCGCACTGCATCTTAAGATATTTCGTCATGCCGACCATCAGCCAACTCATCCGCCACGGCCGGGAGCCGCGGCGCTACAAGCCGAAAGCTCCGGCACTCCTCGGCGGTTTTAACCTGAAGCAGAATCGGCCGGTCTCTTACCCGTCGCCCTTCAAGCGGGGGGTGTGCATCAAGGTGACGACCATAACCCCGAAAAAGCCTAACTCGGCCTTGCGCAAGGTCGCGCGCGTGCGCCTCACCAACGGCATGGAAGTCACCGCCTATATCCCCGGCATCGGCCATAACCTGCAGGAGCATTCCATCGTGCTCATCCGCGGCGGCCGAGTGAAGGACCTGCCGGGTGTGCGCTATCACATCGTCCGCGGCGTGCTTGATGCCGGCGGCGTGGAGGGTCGGAAACAGCAGCGTTCAAAGTACGGCGCCAAGCGCCCTAAAGGGTAATCTTATGCGCCGTAAACGAAGCATTGATCGTCAGCTTGTGCCGGATATCAGGCATGCCTCCAGTCTAGTCACGAAGCTCGTGAACTACGTGATGCGCCGTGGCAAAAAATCCGTCGCCGAAAAAGTGGTGTACGGCGCCTTTGCCATTATTCAGCGCGAGACCGGCGAGGAGCCGCTGCTCGTCTATCAGCGCGCTCTCCAAAACGCCTCGCCGCTCTTGGAAATAAAGTCGCGGCGCATCGGCGGCGCCACCTACCAAGTGCCGCGCGAGGTGAATCCGAAGCGGCGGGTATCCCTGGCGCTGCGCTGGATCATCGGCGCGGCGCGCGCCAAGACCGGCAAGCCCATGGCCCAAAAACTCGCCGAGGAGCTGATGCTCGCCGCGAAAAACGAAGGCAGCGCCATCAAGCGCAAGGCCGATGTGCATAGAATGGCCGAGGCTAACAAGGCCTTTGCGCATTTTGCATGGTAAGGCTACGAAATACGAAAAGGTGCGAAACTACGAAAACGGTTTCGTATATTCGTAAAGTTTCGTATTTCGTAGCCACTTTATTCCATGGCCCGAGAATATCCAATTGAGCGCACGCGAGATATCGGAATTATTGCTCACATAGACGCCGGCAAGACCACGGTCACCGAGCGCATTTTGTTTTATACCGGTATTGCGCACAAAATCGGCGAGGTACACGAGGGCACAACCGTCATGGATTGGATGGAGCAGGAGCGGGAGCGCGGCATCACCATCACCGCTGCGGCCACCAACACCTTCTGGAAACCGTCTTACCTGCCGGAAGCGGAGCGGACCAAAGAGCGCGAATATAGGATCAATATAATTGATACGCCAGGCCACGTGGATTTCACCGTGGAGGTTGAGCGTTCGCTCCGGGTGCTGGACGGCGGCGTGGTCGTTTTTGACGGCGTGGCCGGGGTGGAACCGCAGTCCGAGACGGTGTGGCGCCAGGCCGACAAATACCGCGTGCCGCGCATCTGTTTCATCAACAAGCTCGACCGCACCGGCGCCTCGTTTGAATTCTCGCTTCGCTCCATCCAGGAGCGGCTGATACCGCATACCGCCGTGCTGACGATTCCTATAGGGCTGGAGGCCGACTTCGCCGGCGTCATTGAGCTCCTTACGCTCTCGGCAGTCAGGTTCGAGGGCCCGCACGGCGAGATCGTGAGGCGCGAAGCGCTTCCCGAGGGGCTGCAGAAAATCGCCGAAGAGTGGCGCCACCGCCTCATTGAGCAAATCGCCGAGACCGATGATGCCTTGACTGAACAATATTTAAAGGGCGAGAACATACCGCTTGCGTCGCTGAAGGCCGCGCTTCGCCGGGCCACGCTCTCCTCCCGCCTCGTGCCCGTGCTCTGCGGCTCGGCCCTGAAGAACAAGGGCGTGCAGATCGTGCTGGATGCCGTCTGCGATTATCTGCCCTCGCCGGCCGATATGCCGCCGGTCAGGGGAGTAAATCCCAAGACCGGGCAGGAAGAGGAGCGCCCGGCTGAGGATTCAGCACCCTTCTCAGCACTGGCCTTCAAGCTCCAGACCGATCCCTTCGTGGGGCAGCTGACGTTCTTTCGCGTTTACTCCGGCACGCTCGCCGCGGGGTCGTATGTGTTGAATTCCACGCGCGGCGAGTCCGAACGCATCGGCCGCATCCTCCGCATGCATGCCAACCACCGCGAAGAGCTGAAGGAGATTGAAGCCGGTAACATCGGCGCACTTGTCGGTCTTAAGGGCACGCGTACCGGTGATACGCTTTCCGATCCTGAGCATCCCATTATCCTTGAGAAGATTTCTTTTCCCGAGCCGGTGGTGTCGCTGCGCATTGAGCCCAAGACCAAGGCCGACCAGGAAAAAATGGGCGTGGCCCTCAAGCGGTTGTCGGATGAGGACCCGACGTTTCGCTTGAAAGGCGATCCGGAAACCGGCGAGACCATTATCTCCGGCATGGGTGAACTGCACCTGGAAATCATCGTGGACCGCATGCGCCGCGAATTTTCGGTGGAAGCCAACGTCGGCCGGCCGCAGGTCGCATACAAGGAGACCATCCGCGGTGCGGCTGAGGCCGAAGGCAGGTACATTCGCCAATCCGGCGGCCGCGGCCAGTACGGCCATGTTTGGCTGCGCCTCGCCCCGGCCCCCCGCGGCGCGGGGTTTGAATTTGAAGACGCCATCAAGGGCGGCATAATTCCGCAGGAGTTCATTCCGGCCGTGGAGAAGGGTGTGCGCGAGGCCATGGATAAAGGCGTGCTGGCCGGTTACCCCCTGGTGGACTTCACCGCTGCGCTCTACGACGGTTCCTACCACGATGTGGACTCCTCCGAAGCCGCCTTTAAGATCGCCGGCTCCTTGGCTCTGCAGGAGGCGGCGCGCCGGGCCGGCCTCGCGCTCTTGGAACCCATCATGCGGGTTGAAGTGGTTCTCCCCGAGCAGTTTTTGGGCGAGGTGAGCGGGGATTTGAACGCCAAGCGCGCCCGGATTGAAGACATGGCCGAGCGCTCCAGCGGCATCAAGGTGATTTCGGCCAAGGTGCCGCTGGCCGAGATGTTCGGCTACGCCACGACCGTGCGCTCGTTGACGCAGGGGCGGGCCTCTTTTACCATGGAGTTTGACCACTACGAGGAGGTCCCTACGAACATCACGCAGGCCATCGTGGAGGGGAGGACGAAGTAACGCCGCGAGTCGGCCGCAAAGGCGGTCAAAGCCGCATTTGCAACTTTTGGCCGCTCTGCTACCTTCTAATAGTATGTTCGACCAACTAAAACCGCTGATGCAAAACGGAGAGCGCTACATTGTCGTGGAGGGCGGCCGGCCGGAGTACGTGCTGCTGCGCTTCACGGACTACGCGCGCCTGGCCGGCGGGCGGCACGAAGCGGCCGGGGGTAACCCCGGCCGCGGCGAGTGGGAGCGCGTCAACGCCGAGTTGGAGGAGGTGCGCGTCGCGGAGCCCGCGGTCCGCACCGCCGATTTCGGCGCGCCTGTCCCGGCGGCCGACCCAACGACCATCCGCCTGGAGGACTTGCCGCTCTAAGGGGTTGACCCCGTTAGAGCGTCTTTTATTCTGTGGTATGTCGCTTTCCGAGTTCTGCGATTTTTACCGGGGCCGCTCTAACGGGGTTGACCGGCCGGGCATGGCCTGATAGGATGGTTTTTGTTGTCTCCGGCGCCTCGTCGGGTGCCAGCTATTAACCCGCACAACGCTCCGCTATGGCAGTAAAATTTGAACGAACCAAGCCCCATATCAACGTCGGCACGATCGGCCACGTTGACCACGGCAAGACCACATTGACGGCAGCCATAACCAAGGTTTTAAACCTGGCCGGCTACCAGTCGCGCGTGGAATCCGTTGACCAGATTGATAACGCACCGGAAGAGAAGGCGCGCGGCATTACCATTGCTCTCCATCACTCGGAGTACGAGACCGAGAAGCGCCACTACGCTCACATTGATGCGCCGGGCCACGCCGATTACATCAAGAACATGATCACCGGCGCGGCGCAGATGGACGGCGCCATCCTCGTGGTTTCGGCCGTGGACGGCCCCATGCCCCAGACCCGCGAGCATATTCTCCTGGCGCGGCAGGTCGGCGTGCCGGCCGTCATCGTCTTCCTGAATAAGGTGGACGCAGTGGAGGACAAGGAACTCGTGGATCTCGTGGAGGCCGAGGTGCGGGAGCTCCTGAAAAAGTATGAATTCCCAGGCGACCAGGTTCCGGTCATCCGCGGCTCGGCCTTGAAGGCTTTGAATGCCACGAGCAAGGATGATCCGGCGGCCAGTCCCATCCTGGAGCTCGCCAAAGCCCTGGATGAGTACATTCCGGAGCCGGTACGCGAGGTGGACAAGCCCTTCCTTATGCCGATTGAGGACGTCTTTTCAATTGAGGGTCGCGGCACCGTCGTGACCGGCCGTATAGAGCGCGGCAAACTGAAGCTGAACGATGAGGTCGAAGTAGTCGGGCTCCGCCCGACGGCCAAGACCATCGTCACCGGCATCGAGATGTTCAATAAGTCGCTGGATGAGGGCATGGCCGGCGACAACGCCGGGATCCTCCTCCGGGGCTTGAAAAAGGAGGACGTCGAGCGCGGTCAGGTCATTACCAAACCCGGCTCCGTCACCCCGCACACTGAATTCGAATCCGAGGTCTACATCCTGACCAAGGAGGAAGGCGGGCGGCATACGCCCTTCTTCGCCGGCTACAAGCCCCAGTTTTACCTCCGGACGACCGACGTTACCGGCGAGGTAACGCTCCCGCAGGGAACAGAAATGGTCATGCCGGGCGACACCATCCAGTTCACGGTTAAGCTCATTCAGCCCGTTGCGCTGGAGGAACGCCAGAGATTTGCCATACGGGAGGGTGGTAAGACCGTCGGCGCGGGAGTGGTTACGAAAATACTGAAGTAGCGAATTTTAGAGGCGCGCGGCTCATGAGCCGCGCGCCTCGCCGTCAGCACCTTTTGCTCTTTTGAACGCATGGCAATCCCCAAGGAAAAAGAAAAGGAAGCCGAAGTCAAACCCCGCATCCGCATCCGCGTGCGGGCCTATGATTGCAAGATCATTGACGCCTCGGTGCGCCAGATTGTGGATACCGCCCGGCGCCACGGGGCGGAGGTGATTGGTCCCGTGCCGTTGCCGACCGAGATCAAGAAATATACGGTGAACCGTTCCACCTTCGTCCATAAGGACGCGCGCGAACAGTACGAGATGAGGGTACATAAGCGCCTGATAGATATCATTGGCCCGACGCCGAAGACCATTGACGCGCTCATGAACCTGACCCTGCCGGCGGGGGTGGATGTGGAGATAAAAATGTGAGGGGCAGGGGAATATGCATTTTCGACCCGCGCGTGCGTTCCAGCGCACGCGCTCAGCGCTCGGCGCGTCGCTCTCGCTCCGCGAGAGACCGTGCCGCCGCGCCTCGCGATGGTCTCAAATGCACATTCCCCTGCCGAGCACAATGTGCGAAGCAGGATCCTCGGTTGTATGGAATTGAAGAGATATATCCTTCGGTGAGGTATTGAGGATACGCTCCGCATCTTTGTCGTGCCGGAGGCGTCTCCGGCATTTGTGTTGCAGGTTATGAAATTTCTCCTGGGCCGAAAATTGGGTATGTCGCAGATCTTTTCGGACGGCGGGAGCGCCGTGCCGGTCACCATCATCCAGACCGGCCCGCTGACCGTTATCCGTGAGAAGACCCCGGAGAAGGACGGCTACGCCGCCCTGCAGCTTGGTTTTGGCAGCCGCAAGCCGAAGAACATTGCGGGTCCGCAGCGCGGGGAATGGAAGGACCTCGGTTCTTTTGCGGCGGTGCGCGAAGCAGCCGGCGTGTCCGGCAGGAGCCGAGGCGAAACGCTTGATCTCACGCAGTTCCAGGCGGGCGACATCGTGAAGGTGGCCGGCATTTCCAAGGCCAAGGGTTTCCAGGGCGTGGTCAAGCGCCACGGCTTTCACGGCGCTCCGGCCACCCACGGCACCAAGCATGCGCACCGCGAGCCCGGCTCCATTGGTCCGACCTGGCCGCAGCGCGTCATCAAGGGACGGCGCATGGCCGGGCGTATGGGCGGCGAGCGTGTGACGGTCAGGAACCTTGAAGTCGTGAAAGTCGACCCGGAGCGGCAGTTGATCGCGTTGAAGGGGGCAGTACCGGGGAGGAGGGGAACGCTGGTTGAAATACGAGGATAGGCAAGCGCACGGGCTTTTTTGACGCGTTCGTTCCGTCCAGCGACGGAACTTCACCCAGCGCTCGGCGCGTCGCTCCGGCTTTGCCGGAGACCATGCCGACGCGCCTCGCGATGGTCTCAAAAGCCCATGCGCCTGCCTACCCCAATGGTTAGCAGGTCTCCCCGGATGAATGTCAATGTCTACAACCAAGAGGGAAAGGAAACCGGCACCATGGAACTGCCGCCGTTTTTTGGCGAGCGCTGGAACGCTGACCTGGTGCATCAGGTGGTGGTGTCGCAGCAGGCCAACCGCCGTCAAAGCGTCGCGCATGCCAAGGGGCGCGGTGAAGTGTCGGGCGGCGGCAGGAAGCCGTGGCGTCAGAAAGGCACCGGCCGCGCTCGCCATGGCTCCATCCGCTCGCCCATTTGGAAAGGCGGCGGCGTGACCCACGGGCCGACCAAGGAAAAAGTATTTAAGAAAAAGATTAACCGCAAGATGGCCGCGCGTGCACTCGCAACCGTGCTTGCGGCCAAGGTCCGCGACCATGAGGTCCTTGTACTCGAAGACTTCGCGCTCTCCAGTCCCAAAACCAAAGAAGCGGTACGCATGTTCAGGAGTATTTCCCAAATTAAGGATTTTTCTGATATTGTTGCCAAGCCCAAGCGCAGCCTCGTGCTCCTGCCCGATGCGGCTTCCGAACTCAAGCGGGCGCTACGAAACCTCCCGGCGCTTGAGCTCGCCGAGGCGCGCAATGTCACCGCGCTCGATGTCATGAATAGGAAGTACGTCATCCTCCCGAAGGCGAGTCTCACCGTGCTGACGAAGCGCCTCGGTGCCTAGCGGGCTATGTATAACCCCTTCAGAAAATCAAAACGGGTCGTCGCACCGGCTGCGGCAAGGCCAAAGCCGGAACGGCCCGGCGCCCTCAAACCGGCCCGGCCGGCTGGCGGGCCGGCGGCACCGGCGCCGGTGAAAGCCGCCGACGTCAAAGTGCGGCGATTCATCGGTGTTATAACCTCACCCCACCAGACCGAGAAGGCTGCCGCCGGTGCGGCGCAGGGCTGGTACACGTTTCGCGTGCAGCCCGGCGCCAACAAGATAACGGTCCGCCGGGCCATTGAGGAGCGCTACGGCGTTGCAGTCGAACGCGTGCGCATGCTCTCGAACCGGCCGAAAGCCATCCGCCTCGGCCGCATCCAGGGCACCGTTCCCGGCTTCAAAAAGGCCATGGTGAAGGTGCGGGCCGGCCAATCTATAGAATTGGCCTAGTTTATGAAGAAATACGCTCCGACAACTCCAGGCCGGCGGTCGCAAGAGATGTTTGATACCTCTAGCCTCACCCGAAAAGAACCGGAGAAATCCCTCACGGTCGGCTTTCGGCGCGCTGTCGGCCGCAACGCCGCCGGCCGCATCACCACGCGTCATAAGGGCGGCGGCGTAAAGCGGCTTTATCGTCTGATTGACTTTCATTACGACAAAAAGAACGTTGCGGCCGTGGTAGAAGCCATAGAATATGATCCGAACCGGACGGCTTTCATCGCTCTCGTCCGCTACGCCGATGGCGAGAGGCGCTATGTGCTCGCGCCGCAGGGCTGGCGGCCCGGCGCGCGCTTTTTGGTCAGCGCGTCGGCGCCGATTGAAGTCGGCAACCGCCTACCGCTCGCAAAGATTCCGGTGGGGGCCTTTGTTTTCAACGTCGAACTCGGACCCGGCCGCGGCGCCCAGCTCGTGCGTTCGGCCGGCGTCGGGGCCGAGGTGCTCGCCATGGAGGGCGGTTTCGCCCAGCTGAAGCTCCCGTCCGGTGAGATCCGTATGCTGCCCGCGGGGAGCTGGGCGACCATCGGCTCGCTCTCTAACCCCGAGCGGAGCCTCATGACCTGGGGCACGGCCGGCCGCATGCGTCGCCGCGGCATCCGCCCGACCGTCCGCGGCTCGGCCATGAATCCGCGCGATCACCCATACGGAGGCGGCGAGGGGAGGCAGCTTAGAGGCACGAGGCGGCCGAAGACGATGTGGGGCAAGGTCGTGGGCGGGGTGAAGACCCGGGGGTCTAAGAACCGCTCGAATCGTTTTATTCTCCAGCGCAGGAAAAAATAACCATGGCCCGCTCGCTAAAAAAAGGACCATACGTGCATCCGAGCATCCTGAAGTGGATGGCCCGGGTGAAGCGGGACGAGAAGCCCATCAAAACCTGGGCGCGCGCCTCCACGATTACGCCCGAGATGATCGGCTATACGTTCGCCGTGCACAACGGCCGCGCCTTCATCGAGGTGCGCGTCACCGAGGAGATGGTCGGGCACCGCTTGGGCGAGTTTGCCCCGACGCGGAAGTTTCTCCGCCACGGCGGCAGGATACAGCGAGAGCTTGAACAAAAGGCCCAGGAAGCGGCTAAGCCTGCCGCACCCACTGCGGTGAAGTAGTCTTCATTATGGAGATCCGCTCTGAACTTAATCACCTCCGCATGTCGCCGAGAAAGGTGCGCCTGGTCGCCGATGCCATCCGCGGCAAGCGCCTGCCCGAGGCCGAGGCAACGCTTCGGTTTCTGGCGCGCCGCGCGGCCGGGCCGCTCGCAAAGCTCCTCGCCTCCGCTGCGGCCGACGCCCGCCAGAACTTCCAGATCTCCTCACCCGATGCGCTAGTGGTGAGCCGGATTACCGTGGACGCCGGACCGACCCTGAAGCGCTCTCGTCCGCGCGCCATGGGCCGCGCCTTTCCGATCCGCAAGCGCACGAGCCGCATCGTATTGGTTTTAGAAAGCCGCGATACCTCAAAAGCGAAAAAGCGCCGCAAGGCTGATATTGCGGTGGTGCGCGGCGAAGATGTAGCGGCCGAACGCCGTATGGAGGAACGCGAGCGGCCGTCCGAGCGCGGCAGCGAGTTTCGCGCCAAGCCAAAAGTTGATACGAAACCGACGGGGTTCGTGCAGCGCATGTTTCGAAGGAAAGCGATATGAGGCAAAGGCCGAATGTCAAAAGACGAGCGCCGTACGATTCTATCGCACCACTGCCTTCAGCCTTCAGCCTTCAGCCTTCAGCGATACTCCTATGACCCACCGGGTGCACCCATATGTTTTCCGCATCGGCCAGACCACGACCTGGAGGTCGCGCTGGTTCAACCTGAAGCGCTTCCAGGCCTACCTCCGCGAGGATACGCTCCTGCGGGAGTGGCTGTGGCTGCGTCTCCGCGAGGCGCACGTCTCCGCCATTGAGATCGAGCGTTCGCCCAATAGCGTGAATCTTATCATCCGCACCTCGCGACCGGGGATTTTGATCGGCCGCGGCGGGGAGGGCATCGAGCGCCTGCGCAAGGATATCGAGCGGAAGCTCCGGGTGCTGCAGCGGAGCCGTCCGAGGGCGGGTGCTCCCGAGAAGCGGGAGCTGAAGTTGACCATCGAGGAGGTGCGCTCGCCCGAGACTGACGCGCGCATCGTGGCTGAACAAATCCGCGATGACATTGAAAAGCGCATTCGCTTCCGGCGCATCCTGAAGCAAACCGTGGAAAAGGTCATGGCGCATAAGGAGGTAAAAGGCGTTAAGGTCATGCTTTCCGGCCGGTTGGATGGCGCCGAAATGTCGCGCGTAGAATGGACCAAAAAGGGGCGTATTCCGCTGCAGACGCTGCGCGCCGCGGTGGATTACGCCTTCACCGAGGCTCACACCACCTACGGCACCATCGGTATTAAGGTTTGGATCTACAAAGGGGACGTGTTTGAGAAAGAGAAAATAGAAAATAGGAAATAGGAAAGATTTTGTCATATGCTGCAGCCAAAAAAGGTCAAACACCGCAAATGGTTTAAAGGGCGCTCCCGCGGCGTTGAGCGGCGGGGGACCGATTTGGCCTTCGGCGGTTTCGGCCTGAAGGCCGAGGAGGCGCGCTGGCTGACGGCGCGGCAGATTGAAGCCGCCCGGCGGGCCATCACCCACCATATCCAGCGCGGCGGCAAAGTATGGATCCGCGTGTTCCCGGACAAACCCGTAACCAGAAAGCCGCCGGAGGTTACCCTCGGCGGCGGCAAGGGCGCGGTGGATCATTATGTCGTTCCGGTTCGGCCTGGTCGGATTCTCTTTGAAATGGACGGCGTCACGCCCGAAATTGCCAGGGCGGCGCTCCGCCGCGCGGCGGCCAAGCTTCCCATGAAGACCCGCATCGTGCAACAGTAGCATCATCCATGAAAGCTTTAGAATTGCGTAAACAGGCGAAATCCGAGCTCACTGACCTCCTTCGGGAGCGGTTATTGCGCCGTGAAGAGTTCGCATCGTTCCTCCGTCAGAAAAAGGTTAAAAACGTGAAGGAGCTCCGCGAGGTCCGCAAGGATATCGCGCGTATAAAAACCCTTCTCCGTCAGGCTAGCCCATTATGAGGACGCTTCAGGGGACAATCGTATCGAACCGCATGCAAAAGACCGTGGTCGTGCGCGTTGACCGTCTGCAGCGCCATCCCAAATACCGCAAGTACTACCGCATATCGCGGAAGTTCAAGGCACACGTGGATCCCGTCCAAAGCGGGACCGCCGCCCACCGCATCGGGGATGTCGTGCGCATCACCGAGACCCGACCGCTATCCAAGGATAAGCGGTGGCGGGTGCTGGACGTAATCCGCCGGGCTCCAGAATCCCCTGGTGCCGCAGACAACGAGGAGCCAAACGTATGATCCAACCGCGTTCAATGCTAAAGGTAGCCGATAATTCGGGGGCCAAGCTGATCCAGGTGATCAAGGTACTCGGCGGCACCCGCCGCCGCTACGCCGGGCTCGGCGATATTGTCGTTGCCTCGGTAAAAGTTGCCGAGCCGAGAAAGCCGGTTAAGAAGAAGGACGTGGTGCGCGCCGTCATTGTTCGCTCGCGGCGGCCTTACCAGCGTTCCGACGGCAGTGTCGTCCGCTTTGATGACAACGCCGCGGTCATCGTGGAGGGGCTTGAGCCGAAAGGCGGGCGCATCTTCGGGCCGGTGGCGCGGGAGCTCCGCGAGCGCGGGTTTACAAAAATCATCTCACTGGCCCCGGAAGTCGTATGAAGATTAAGAAAGGCGACAGTGTGAAGATACTTTCAGGCAAGGACCGCGGCAAGCGCGGTAAGGTGCTTAGGGTGCTCCCTCGCGAGAACCAGATCCTCGTCGATGGCTTGAACCTGAAGAAGAAGCACCGCCGCTCGCGGCGCCAGGACCGCAAGGGCGAGATCATCCTCCTGCCCGCGCCGCTGGCCGCATCTGCGGCCGCGCTCATCTGCCCCAAGTGCGCCAAGCCTACTCGCGTCGGCTACCGTCTGGGGGCAGCCGGTATCAAGGAGCGGATATGCAGGAAGTGTAAGGAAACGGTATGAGCATTCGGATGCGGGAAAAATTCAGGAAGGAGGCGGTGGCCGCCCTGCATAAGGCCTTTGGTTACCGAAATGCGATGGCCGTGCCGCGGATCGTGAAGGTGGTGGTGAATGTCGGCGTGGGGCGCATCCGCGAGGAGAAGCAGCATGAGGCCGTGGGCCGTGCGCTTGGCCTCATCACTGGCCAGAAGCCCGCGCCCCGGCCGGCCAAGAAGGCTATTGCCGCCTTCAAGACGCGCCGCGGCCTGGTGGTCGGCTATCGGGTGACGCTGCGCGGCCAGCGGATGTGGGATTTCCTCGACCGGCTCGTCAGCGTCGCCATTCCGCGGCAGCGTGACTTCCGCGGGATTGATCCGAAATCCTTTGACCCGCACGGCAATTTGACAATCGGCTTCAAGGAGCATATCGTCTTTCCGGAGATGATTGGCGAGGATGTGCCGTTTATTTTCGGTCTTGAGGTTACGATCGTAACGACTGCCCGGACGCGGGAAGAAGGCCTAGCGCTCCTAAAGGCGCTCGGATTTCCGATTCAGAAACGATAAAGGTAGAAGAAACATGGCCAAGAAATCCGTCATCGCGCGAGCTCTCCGCCCCCCAAAGTTCAAATCGCGGGTGGTGCGCCGCTGTTTCCGTTGCGGGCGTAAGCGCGGGTACCTCTCCGATTTTGACCTTTGCCGCATCTGCTTCCGCGAGCTTGCCAACCGCGGCGAGATCCCCGGTATCAGGAAATCAAGCTGGTAGCATGAAAAAATCAAAAATCAAAAATCAAAAATCAAAATTATGGCCGCTGTCTTTGGCAGCTTCCGAAATTTTACATTTTGCATTTTGCATTTGAGCGCATTCAACTATGGACCCCATTGCTGACATGCTGGTACGAATTTCGAACGCCTACCGTGCGCGCCACGATTCGGTTGTCCTGCCGTACTCGCACCTCAAGGAGCGCATCGCCGGCGTCATGGCCGCGCGGGGGTTTATCGCCGGCGCGGAGAAGCGCGGGCGGAAAGTGCATAAGTCCCTCGAGGTCAAACTCGCCTACGACGGCACAAAGCCACGACTCTCCGGTTTCCGCCGCGTATCCAAACCGTCGCGGCGCCTCTACCTCGGGCGGCAGGACATCCGCCCGGTCCGCGGCGGGTCGGGCACGCTCATCATGTCTACGCCCAAAGGCATCATGACCGGCGAGGAGGCGCGAAAGGCCGGCCTGGGAGGAGAGGCCATGGCCGAGGTATGGTAACCCGTATGCGGGTATATATTCGTGAATCGTAGATGGACGTACCATTCGTCTATTGGCATCACATGAGCCGCATTGGCAAACAACCCATTGAGCTCCCAGCCGGCGTTACTGTGACGCAAAACGGCCAGCTGGTCAGCGTAGCCGGGCCCAAGGGGACGCTCTCACTCACCCTCCGGCCCGAGGTGCGCTTAAGCGCGGACGGCAGGAGGGTTAGCATCGAGCCGGCGCTACAGACGCGGAAGACCGCCGCCTACTGGGGCCTCACCCGCGCGCTCGTCGCGCGCATGGTGGAAGGGGTGAGCCGCGGCTTTGAGAAGCGCCTGGAGATCGAGGGCATAGGATATCGCGCCGCGCTGGAGGGCGGGGCGCTCACGCTCGCGCTCGGCTTCTCGCATCCGGTACAGGTGGAGCCGCCGCCCGGAATCACCTTTAGGGTAGAGAAGAATGTCATCTTTATTTCCGGCGTTGACGCCGCGCTCGTCGGCGACGTGGCGGCGCGCATCCGCCGCCTCCGCCCGCCCGAACCCTACAAGGGCAAAGGCATCCGCTATAGCGGGGAAGTTATACGCCGCAAGGCCGGCAAAAAGGCCGTCAGCACCGGCGGCTAGTTCCATGACTCCATATTTACACTCCAGTATACAGCGCTCCCGAAGGCAACGGCGCGTCCGGGCTGGCATCCGTGGGACGGCCGAGCGTCCGCGCCTTTCCGTGTTCCGGTCAAACCGCTACCTCTCTGCCCAGCTCATTGACGACGCTGCCGGCGTAACGCTCGCCGCCGCATCAGAACGCGAGCTTCGGCCGGCGCGCGCCAAGGCTGAGACCGGGCAAGCCCAGCGGGCCAGCCTGGTGGGTCAGGAGATCGCGAGCCGCGCTATCGCAAAGGGTATTACAGCCGTGCGCTTCGACCGCGGCCGCTACCGCTACCATGGTCTGGTTGCTGCGCTGGCGGCGGGTGCGCGTAAGGGAGGCTTAAAATTCTGAAATGCAAAGTTCAAAATTCAAATTTAAAAAGTTCTCGCGAAGCGAGATGCCAAAGTTTTGCATTTTGTATTTTAAATTTTAGATTCGAGCGCTAGCGAATATGCCACGCCGAGAACGAAGAGGAGGTCCTGAACGGGAACGGTCCGAATACGACCAGAAGCTTTTGGACGTGCGCCGGGTGGCGCGCGTCGTCGCCGGCGGCCGGCGCTTCAGCTTCCGCGTCACCGTAGTCATCGGGAACCGCCGCGGCAAGGTGGCGGTGGCCGTTGCCAAGGGCGCGGATGTGGCCACGGCCATTGAAAAGGCAACCAGCCGCGCCAAGAAGCACCTGGCGGCTATAGCCATCACCGCCGCGGGTTCCATTGCCCATGAGGTCGGCGCGAAATACGGCGCGGCCCGCGTGCGCCTGTGGCCGCGGCCGTCGGGATCAGGCATCGTTGCCGGCGGCGCGGTGCGGGCCGTAGTGGAGCTCGCCGGCATCGCCAACATTTCCTCAAAAATTCTCTCGCGCACGCCGAATAAGCTCACCAATGCCATGGCGACCCTTGAAGCTCTGAAACAGCTTTAGTATGCAAATACATCAATTGCGACCAAATACCCGGCGGCGGCGGGAGCGAAGAGTGGGCCGCGGGGGCAAGCGCGGCACCACGGCCGGGCGCGGAACAAAGGGCCAGAAATCCCGCGCCGGGGCGAAGATCCGGCCGGCCATCCGCGATATCATGAAAAAGCTGCCCAAACAGCGCGGCTACCGCTTTCGTTCATTCCAGCCGCGGCCAGCGGTGGTTGATCTCGCGCGCGTTGCCGCTCGATTTCCCGATGGCGCTACCATTGATCCGGCCGCGTTGCTCGCCTCGGGCATGATCCGTAGAATAAAGGGCAAGCTGCCGGTAGTTAAAATATTAGGGAATGCGGCCGCGAAGAAGCGGCTGCACCTAAAGGGGGTGTCGGTTTCCGCAGCGGTGCGCCAACGCATTCACGAGGCCGGCGGCACCATCCGCCCCGTTACGGCTACAGCCGTGGACTCTGCGAATGACGAACGAAGCGCTTTACGGCGGCAAAGTACTTCAGTGGGCTCCAGTAACCGGCGGGGACTGTAACGGGGTCCGCTGATCCATTAGCTATGTTTGAACATATATCGCTCATATGGAGGCTTCCAGATCTGCGCCGGAAAATTTTTTTTGTTTTAGCCATTCTCGTAATATTCCGGCTCGTCGCCACCATTCCGGTACCGGGTGTTGATCCATCGCGCCTGCGCGATTTTCTCGCCGGGAACCAGTTTTTCGGGCTCCTGAATATTTTTTCGGGCGGGGTGCTGCAAAATTTGTCCATCATCATGCTCGGCGTCGGCCCGTACATCACGGCCTCCATCATCATGCAGCTTCTGACCATGATCTTCCCGCGGCTGAAGGAAATGTACCAGGAAGAGGGCGAGGCTGGCCGACAGCGATTCAATCAGTATTCGCGCCTTCTCACCGTGCCACTGTCGCTTCTCCAGGCCTACGGCCTCCTTATAATCCTCGTGCGCCAGCAGATCCTTCCGCCGCTGGACCTCTTCGGGTATGTGACCAATATGATCATTGTGACCGCGGGTACGCTCTTCCTCATGTGGCTCGGCGAGCTCATATCCGAGAAGCAGATCGGGAACGGCATTTCGCTCCTCATTTTCGCCGGCATCGTTTCGCGCCTGCCCGTGGACTTGCGCCAAGCCCTCCTAGCGTTTGATCCGGCCCAGGCACCGTCCTACCTCGCTTTTGGGGCGGCCAGCATCATCGTCATCGCCGGCGTCGTCATCATTACCGAAGGGCAACGGAACGTTCCGGTGTCCTATGCCAAGCGCATCCGCGGCAACCGCATATTCGGGGGCGTGGAGACGCATCTGCCGCTGCGGGTGAACCAGGCCGGCGTCATTCCCATCATCTTCGCTATCTCCATCATCCTCTTCCCCGGCCTCATAGGGAATTTCCTGGCCACGGTTCCCTCGGATGCTGTCCAGGCGGTATCGCGTGCGCTGATCAGCCTCTTGAATAACCAGTGGCTCTACGGAGCACTCTATTTCATCCTGGTCTTCATATTTACGTACTTTTACACCGCGGTTACGTTTGATCCGCAGGCCATTGCGACGAATATACAGAAGCAGGGCGGATTCATCCTCGGCATGCGGCCCGGCCGTCCGACCGCGGAATTCCTCTCGCGCGTGTTGAACCGCATTACCCTTTTCGGCGCCCTATTTTTGGGTGTCATTGCCATTTTGCCGCTTGCCGTGCAGGCCGGCTTTGGCATCGCCGCGTTCACCATTGGCGGGACATCGCTCTTGATCGTAGTTTCGGTTGTCCTGGAAACGCTGAAGCAGATCCAGGCGCAGGTCGTGATGCACGAATATGAGTAGGCCAAGTCCGCGCCGGCCGCGAACTATTTTCCTCATCGGCATTTCTGGTTCGGGCAAGGGCACGCAGGCGGCCAAACTCCGCCGAATCCTCCGCCCGTCCTACTACCTTGAGATCGGCAAGCGGGTCCGGCGCTACATCGGTAGGAGGACCATTGGCGGCGAGCGGATCACCCAGACGACCACCCGCGGTGAACTGATACCCACCTGGACGCTCCTCGCCATCCTCGGATTGGAGCTTCTGGAGCGGATTCCTCCAGGGATCCATATCATTACTGATGGCACTCCCCGCCGTCTCGCCGAAGCCGAGCTTTGGGACGAGATCGTGCAGGATGCGGGCCGGCCGCTGCCGGTTGCGCTGTATCTTGCGCTTTCGGAGCGCCAAGCGCGGCGGCGGCTGTTGAAGCGCGGCCGGCCCGTGGATGACCATCCAGCCGCTATTCGGCGGCGCTTTGCATACTTCCGGAAGGACGTACTGCCGGTGGTGACCTACTACCGCGCGCGCCGCCGCCTCGTCACCGTCAACGGCGACCAGCCCATTCAGGCAGTGTGGCGCGACATCCGGCGGGCCCTCAAGCTCAGATGATCGCCTCTCGACCGGAGGAGCTCGCCACGCTCCGCGAATGCGGCAAGCGTCTTGCTGTTATCACCGCCGAGCTTGCGGCCGCTGTTCGGCCGGGCATGTCCACCTTTGAACTGGACGAACTCGCCCTGCGGCTCATTCGGCAGGCGGGCGGCGAGCCGGTATTCAAGGGCTACCGCGCGGAGAAAGATGGGCCGCCGTTCCCGGCAAGCCTCTGTACCTCTATCAATGACGAGGTGGTACACGGCATTCCCCGGCGCGAGCGCCGGCTCCTCGAAGGAGATATTATCGGCCTTGATATTGGCATGCTTTGGCCCGCTTCCGCTGGACCTGCCCGTCCGGCAGGCGGGGCTGCGGCGGGCAAGCCCGCCGGTCTTATTACCGATATGGCGGTGACTATACCCGTCGGGAACGTATCTCCGCGTGCCGGACGATTGCTTGTTGCGACGAGTCGGGCGCTCGCGGAAGGAATCCGCGTGCTCAAGCCCGGCATCCGCCTCGGTGATCTCGGCCACGCCATCCAGCAGGTGATTGAGGCGCAGGAGTTTTCCGTTGTCCGCGATCTTGTCGGCCACGGCGTGGGGCGCCGACTCCATGAAGAGCCTTTTGTTCCTAATTACGGTATGCCGGGGACGGGGAAGGTCATCCGGGAGGGCATGGTGCTGGCCATTGAACCCATGGCGACAGTAGGCAGCCCGTCGGTGCGCCTGGCTGATGACGGCTGGACCTGGTGCACGGCTGACGGCTCCTTGGCCGCGCACTTTGAACATACCGTGCTTGTCAGGCGTGACGGAGCCGAAGTTCTTACATTATAGATTTCGGGGTTAGGTTTTAGGGCAAATATCCTACTGTGGCGAATATCACACGATCGTAGTGTATTGGCTATACCTGCGTGGAAGGGTATGATAAAAAAATATGGCGCGGCAAGGTGCGTTGAGCCGGAAAATCATCCTATTACTTGCAGCAGGCTTGGCCATGGGCTTGTCGGGCTCGCCGCGAAGGTATGGTTTTATATTTAAGCAATTACAGCGGGAATGGCGGAAGCTTGAATATGAGGCGCTGAAAAGGGCGATCCGCAGTTTGTATCGCAGCAAGCTAATTGATTTTCGAGAGCAGGCGGATGGCACAATTAGTCTTTTGCTGACTGGCGGCGGCAAGCAGCGCGCGCTCGCATACAAGCTTGATGAGCTTGTTGTTAAGAAGCCTCAGCGCTGGGACGGCAAATGGCGGTTGATTATTTTTGATATTCCCGAGCGGTTCCGCAAGGGCCGCGATGCGCTTCGGATGCGCTTGGGGCAGCTCGGATTCATTGAGTTTCAGCGAAGCGTCTTTGTACACCCTTTTGAATGCCGCGATGAAACAGATTTCTTAATTGAGTTCTACCAGCTTCGCCCTTGGGTGCGATATGTTGTCGCCGATTTTATTGACACTGACTTACACCTCCGTCATAAGTTTCATCTTACACATATCGCCCATGGTATGGCGTAATTCATACGATCGTATGAAATACGTCATAGTATCAATATGATCAAAGGAGCATGAGATACTTGGGGGTTGATTACGGCGAAAAACGCATTGGGCTTGCGCTCTCGGATGCACAAGGGCACCTGGCGTTTCCCCATGCCACCGTGGGGAGGATTGAAGACATTTTTACGCTCATACAGGAAGAGGACATCGGGACGATTGTTGTCGGGTTGCCCCTATCGTTGGAGCAGGAGGAGACGGCCGAAAGCCGTGCGGTCCGCGCGTTTGCTCGGCGCTTGGGCGAGTCGGTACTATTACCGATAGTATTTGAGAGCGAAATATTCACAACGAAGATCGCCGAGGCGCACTCACCCCGCTCCTCGGCTGATGCATCCGCCGCAGCCATCATTTTGCAGGCGTATTTGGATAAGAAAATGGAAAATAGAAAATAGAAATTTTGAGCGTCATGTATCTTTCCTGGATCATTCCGGCTTATAACGAGGAGGAGCGTATCGCCTCGACGGTCCGCGCTGTGGATCGGTACCTTATGCAAAAGAGTTTTGATTATGAGATTATTGTGGTAGACAATGCCTCCAGTGACCGCACTGCCGATATTGTGGAGCATATGCGCCAAGAGTTTCCCCGCCTCCGCATTCTCCAAACCAAAGGTCCGGGGAAGGGCTGGGCGGTGCGCCATGGGATGCTTGAGGCTTCGGGCGAAATAAGATGCTTTGCCGATGCTGATAATTCCGTTTCACCGGAACAGGCCGATGCCTTTTTGCCGCTCGTGTGCAGTACTGCCGCGACTGGGGCATGCTTTGACGTTGTGATCGGTTCAATCGGCGTGCCGGGCGCGATTGTGATGGAGCGGGCGCAGTGGTACCGGCGGACGCTCGGCAAGCTCGCAAAACTCGTCATTCGTATTGTTTCCGGCCTTTGGGAAATACGCGACAGCCAGCGGGGATTTAAGTTTTTTTCCCGGCGGGCCGCCGAAACCATATTTCCAAAGCAGCGGCTTACGGGATGGGGTTTTGACTTTGAGCTCTTACTGATTGCCCGGCGCAACGGCTTGGCGACAAAAGAACTGCCGGTGAAATGGGTTAATCCGCCCGGCTCAAAAGTAAGCCTCAAAGCATACGCCACGACGCTCATGGAGCTCTTCCGCATGAAGTGGAATGACCTCCGCGGCCGCTATGGCTCTAGGATCTAGAAAAATGAGGAATTTCTCCGAACTCCGTCAGGATCCGGTGACCGGCGACTGGGTCGTCGTGGCTACCGGCCGCGCCAGGCGCCCGTATGCCTTCCGGCGTCATGCGCCGGAACGGCCGCAATCGCGGACAACGTGTCCCTTTGAGCGGCTGGAGTCAAAAGCAGTGCTCGTCTATGATCGCGCCGGCGAGCGCTACCGTCTTACCGGCAAGGATCGCCGCCATCTGGAGGCGAAGTGGTGGCTGGAAGTCGTGCCGAATAAATATCCCGCTTTTAAGTATCGCGCGACCTGTCCGATCGCCGCAGCGCAGGGGCCATACCGGGTGACCGATGGCGTAGGGTTCCATGAGGTTGTGGTTACCCGGGATCACGTGCGCTCGCTTGCCGGCATGAGGCGCGATGAGGCGGCGATGGTGTTCCGCGCCTACCGCCAGCGCTACCTCGCGCTAAAAGACGAGGACTGCGTTGAGTACATATCAATCTTCCATAACCATGGTCATGATGCCGGCGCCACCATTTCGCATCCGCATTCGCAGATCATAGCCATCCCGGTCATCCCGCCCGATGTCAGGCGCTCGCTGGCGGGCTCGGCCGCCTATTACAAGAAGCACCGCCGCTGCGTGCACTGCGCCATGCTCGCCTTTGAGCGGCGGGATGGCCGGCGGATTATTTATGAAAATACGGATTTCACTGTTTTTTGTCCTTATGTTTCGCGCCAAGCCTTTGAGATCCGCATCTTCCCGAAGCGCCATCAGCCGGAGTTTGAAGCCATTAGTGACCGCCAAACGCTTGCGGCGGCCGATGCGTTGAAGACGGCGCTCGCCAAGCTTTCAGGAGGGCTGAAGGATCCGGCCTACAACTTTTTCATCCATACCGCGCCTACCGCCGACGGAGTGCGCGCCGCCCATTACCATTGGCATATTGAGATCATTCCCAAAACCGCGGTTTGGGCGGGGTTTGAGATTGGCACGGGCATAGAAATTTCATCAACGCCTCCGGAAGATGCGGCCCGTTTCCTCCGCGGGATAAAGGTATGAATCCCGTTAGAAGCCGCGATCGCGGAACAATCAAATGTGATCATGAAAAATATTATTTGTAGTAAATCGTTGTTCTGCAGAAAGCGAGATATGATCGCAATCTGCTTCTAACGGGATGAAGCCGCTAATCGTCGCCAACTGGAAAATGAATCCTTCTTCGGAGCGCGCGGCCCTGGCGCTCTTCGGCCGCCTGCGGAGATTGCTTAAAGGCATTCGCGGCGTTGAGGTGGCAGTGGCGCCGCCGTTTCCGTACTTGGCGCTTGCCCGCGGTTATCTTCCATTCCGGCTTGCCGGACAGGACCTTTTTTGGGAAATGGCCGGTCCATATACGGGCGAAGTTTCCTCGGCTATGCTAGCCGATTTGGGGGCGCGCTACGTCATCGTGGGCCATTCCGAACGCCGCCGCCTCGGGGAGGACGACCACGCGGTGAATTTGAAAGTTCGCGCCGTGCTCCGCGCCGGAATGACGCCGATCATTGCCATTGGCGAGGAGTCGCGTGAATCGCAGGAGGTAGTCCCGGCCACTCTTTCCATAGAGCTTTCCTCCGCCATCAGGGACATTCCAAAGCGCGAGCTCCGCGGCATCGTAGTGGCCTATGAACCGGTATGGGCGGTTTCCACCACTCGCGGAGCCTCTCCCGATACGCCCGACCATGCCACCCGCCGCGCCATTTATATTCGGAAGCTGCTGACAAAAATGCTCGGCAGCCGCATTGCCGATTCAATCCGCATCTTATACGGCGGATCAGTCAATGCCAAAAATGCCGCAGACTATATCTCGAGCGACATCCGCGGCATGGAGGGACTGCTGGTGGGAGGCGCCTCTCTCCGCGCCGAGGAATTCGCCGCGATCGTGCGTTCGGCGGCGCGGCGCTAACATGAATAGCGAGGAACAAATGACCCGTGACGCGTTATTTGTTATTAGTCGTTTACCGCCGAGTAGTAGACGGCTCTCGCCCAAACGGCGGCGGCTTTTTTAATGGGCAGAATAAAAAGAAGATAGCGCAGCTCAACCAGCTGTTTTAGCGCCCAGCCGGCAAAGCCGAAAAACTTCACGATGACCAGATCGGTCACGGCGTACTTTCCGCCGACGGCAAGGATGAAAGGATAGCGGGCGAGCGGCCGGAACGGCATTCGTTCTTTTCCCGCGATAGCCGCAAGAATGTTGAAGCTCGCCAGGCGCGCGCTTGACTCGGCCACCGGAACGTTGCCCGCGAGCGGCCGCTGGGTCTTGGGGTGCCGAAAGCTCATGTTGTCGCCGATGGCATAGATGCGCCCCGAATTTCGCGTTTCATTGGGCCCGCTAGACGCCATGGCCTCAAGAAATTCGTTAACAACAATGCCGCCGCGCTCATCCGTACTTAAGCCAAAACCGGAAAGTACCGATGACGGACGCACGCCGCCGGCCCAGACAAGGAGGTGGTAGGGAAGTACCGACCCATCAAGAATTATTTCATACGGCCGCACCTCCTGGATGCGCTTGCCGGTCAGGATTTTCACGCCAAGGGCGATGAGTCGGCGTTTCGTACGGCGGATGATCTCATCCGAAAAACCAGGGAGGATTTCAGGCGAGGCTTCAATGAGCGTTATTTCCTCCCGGCACGCTCCGTCTCTCATGCGTTTTTTAAGATAACAGAGGAAGTTTACAAGCTCGGCGGCGATTTCCACGCCGGTGGCGCCGCCGCCGCCGACAAGAATGCCGAGCGCCCCGTCTTTATTCGCGGCGGCGAGCTCCTCAATGCGGTTCCGCAGGCGCAGGGCATCCTCAAAGGTTTTTAGGGGGAATGAGAACCTTTCCATGCCGGGAATGCCGAAGAAATTCGTTTGGGCGCCGAGGGCGACGATAAGGTACTCAAAATTCATGCGGTTCCCGCTGGCGAAGGTAATGACATGGCGCTCCGGGTCAAGGCGGACCGCTTCTTCGCCGATGAATCGCGCCCCGGGCAGGCGGTCCATAATGTCGCTCGCGGGAATGCAAATGGTATTTTTAAGGCGGAGAGCATCGGCCTCGTTCTTCGGAATGGCGGCAATTTCGTAAAGGGAGGGCGTGTAAAGGTGGTAGGCGCTGCGGTTGGCCAGCACGAGATTGTAGCGGCCCAAAAGCCGCCGGCGCTTGAGGCCTCGATACAATTTTAAAAGCGCCGTGATTCCGCCGAACCCGGCACCGAGCACCACGATGTTACGCCGGCCAGACTCGTAAATTTCCACTCTTGGTATTTTAGCAGGAATCCGCTAGCATCAAAAAGCATGATCCGCCGTCTTTCCGGAGCGGTTCCACGCCGGCGCCGTGTGCTGCTGCGCGCGGATTTAAACGTCCCTATTGTCCACGGACGCGTTAAGGACGATTTTCGCATCCGCGCCGTTCTGCCGTCTATTCGCCGGCTTTTGAGGGCTGGCAACCAGATCGTCCTACTCTCGCATCACAGCGATCGCCGCCAGACGCTTCGCTCCGTTGCCAGGCATCTCGGCTCGCTTCTCGGCGAGCCGGTTGCTTTTGTCCGTGATCCCGCACGCGGCGGCCGGGCGCGCGCGCGCGTCATTTTGCTTGAAAACCTCCGCTTTTGGCGAGGAGAAGAAGCCGGAGAAAAACATTTTGCCGAAACGCTTGCCTTCTGGGGAGATGCCTACGTGAATGACGCTTTCGGCGTTTCACACCGTTCGGGCGCTTCCATAACCATCCTGCCGAAGCTGGTGCCGGCCTACCTCGGAGTGCGCTTTGAGGAGGAATTAAGTCTGCTTGATCGGTTATTGCGGCGTCCCCGCCGGCCGCTCATCGCTATTTTCGGCGGCGCCAAGATCGAAACCAAGCTTCCCATTCTCCAGCGCTTCAGCCGGATTGCCGATCAGGTGCTTGTCGGCGGCGGGCTTGCCAATACCATCCTCCGCGCACGGGGATTTAGCGTCGGCAGCTCGCTCGCCGGGAAGGACGGGAGCGGCATGGCGCGCCTGGCGCGCTCCCCGAATGTCATTTTACCGCAGGATGCGATCGTTTCCTCGCGCGGCAGGGATCGCATTTTGCCGCTCTCACAAATCGGGCCGCATGACCGCATTTTAGATATCGGCCCGGCCAGCCGCCGAACGTTCGGCCGTATCATCAACGCCGGCCGCACGGTAATCTGGAACGGCCCGCTCGGCCTGGTTGAGGAACGCCGCTACGCCGCAGGGACGCTTGCGATTGCAAAGGTCCTTATGCGCCATAAGGGGTTCGTGCTTGTTGGCGGGGGAGACACGGTAGCCTTTCTGGATCGCGTCGGCCTGGCCAAGCGCTTCAAGCACGTTTCCACCGGCGGCGGCGCCATGATGGCCTACCTGGCCGGAGAAAAACTGCCCGGCCTTGAGGCATTGCGGCAATGAAGAGATCGCATCCGGAACTTATCATTTATACCGACGGCGGGTCGCGCGGCAATCCAGGGCCTGCGGCCATCGGCGTGGCGTTCGCAGATGGTCATGGGCGCATCCTCAAGCGCTATGCCAAGACGCTCGGCCGGAAAACGAATAACGAGGCCGAGTATGAAGCCGTCCGGTTCGCGCTTGCAAAAGCGCGCGCTCTTTACGGCAAAGAGCGCATCAAGGCCATGACGGTTGAAATGCGGATGGATTCGGAACTTATTGCCAGGCAATTGGCGGGGGAATATAAAGTCGAGGAGGAACGGCTCTGGCCGTTTTTCATGGAGATTTGGAATATCCGCCGCGACTTCGGGGCGCTTTCGTTCCGTCACGTCAGGCGCGAGGAAAATCGCGAGGCCGACCGCCTGGTCAACGAAGCTCTTGACAGCGAGCAGGGCCGCCTGCTCTAGGCGGTCAGTTTGATTGCATTCGGGCCGCCGGATTGGATATCCGGCCATACGGTCAATTTTTACCGATCGTGTTAAAATGACCGTAATGGCGGACCACCCGTTATTTCCTGCAGTGCCTCCAACGGTGCGGAAGCTTACGAAGGCCATCCTTCTAATTATCGCTGCCGGTACGATTACGGCGGCCGCGCTCATGGCACCGAATACGCTGCAAATATTTCGGCCATTCATCCGTTCCACAAGGCGTTCCAGTAGTGATGAGCGCGACAGGATCCGCAGGGCTTTGGCGCGGCTCCGCGCGCGGCGCCTGGTTAGTGTGGAGTGGAAAGGTGATGAGGCCCTCCTTCGGATTACGGCGGGCGGAAGGCATACGCTCCGAAGGATTGAGTTTGAAGCCCTTATGATTGCAAGGCCTACACGTTGGGATGGCAAATGGCGGATTGTCGCATTTGATATTCCAGAAAAACAGGTAAAAGCGCGCCAAGCACTCCGGTGGAAATTGGAACAGCTGGGATTCTTGCGGATGCAGCGGAGCGTATTCGTGTATCCATATCCGTGCCGTGACGAGATTGACTTCCTAAAGAATTTTTTTCACATTGAGCCGTTCGTGCAGTGTTTTGAAACATCCGATCTTGACCACCGCGAGGGGAGCATCAGGAAACACTATGGTCTACTGAAATATTAGAAGCGTCTTGTGGTGCAGTACTCTATTACGGTCAAATTTCACCGATCGCACTATTTTGACCGTAAGTGAAGCTATGCAGTATATGCAGTGCTGGAAGTAGTGCCGAAATTTGTATAACGAAATTTATAGATATAAAAGAAACCGCCGCATATGCGGCGGTTTCTTTGTTCCTGTTCTTGTAAGCCGAATTCTGTGCCTCCGACTTGCGCCGGAGCGATGGCCATCTGTCTAGCCCCGCAATTACTTGCGGGATCAAGCGGGTCTTCCCGCTGTAAGCGGGATCCCCTTGCACCGGGTAGGTGTTTTCCTCACCCCGCAAGTCACCCTGCGGAGCTGTGGGCTCTTACCCCACTCTTTTCACCTTTTACCTCCTCCACGTTGGAAACTTTTAGGGTTTCCGTAGTGACGATCGGTAGTATGTTCTCTGTGGCACTGTCCCGTTCTCCAGCCCCAGTTTTGCATCCGAGCGAATCCGTCGAATCAATCGCGCTTGAGCAAAATCGTTCTAATCGTTTTCGTAATTCTGATGCAAAACTGGAGCTGGATATGGTGGCCGTTAGCCACTACCTCCTTCCATAGCGGCGGATGCCATTATGGGGTGTTCGGACTTTCCTCATCCCGCTAAAAGCGGGACGCAGCCATCCAGAACAGGGAACAAAATACAATATAGCAGATTAGCGGGATGACGTCAAGGAACTAGATAAGTCAGGTAGACGATGGTGCCGTCGATAAAAAATCCAAGTACGCCGATCATTAAGAGCAGAAAAAGTATCCAGCGCGGCAGGGGGCGATGCGTTTTTAGAGCCCAAATAGAAACAGCCGTGATGAAAGTGAATACTCCGATGCCAAGAATATCGAAATCAGCGGGTTTAGGCATATGCGGGATACGGGGATCGAACCCGTGTCTCTAGCTTGGGAAGCTAGCGTACTGCCATTATACTAATCCCGCAGTTGTTCCTCGAGGAGCGCCCGGACTTTTTTGGGATCCGCTCCGCGCGCTTCTTTCATAACTTGGCCGGTGAGAAACTGCAGCGCTTCTTTCTTGCCTTTACGGAAGTCATCGGCGGCTTTTTTGTTCGCGGCGATGACGTGCGCGGCCGCTTCATTGAGTCCCGTGTCTGCGGATTCCTGCCAAAGACCATGTTCGTCGATGTACACGGAAGGATCGATACTGGAAGAGATCATTGCCGCGAGCGTTTCCTTTGCCGAGCGCGAAGAGATGCGGTTCGAGGCGATATAAGTGATGAGCTCGGCGAAGTTTTCAGGCGTCAGGGGTGCTTCAGTAATGGCAATTTCCTTTGCGGCGAGGAGTTTGACAATGTCCGTCGTGAGGTAATTTGCGGCCAGCTGCAGGGATTGATTATGCAGTTCCGATGCCGTCGCTTCAAAAAATGCGGCGAACCTGCGGTCGCGCACCAGCGTTGCGGCTATTTTGGCATCAATGCCGTACTCGTTCCGGAAGCGCTCCAGTTTGACGGCCGGCAACTCGGGGAGCGATTGGCGCAGCGTTTCAATGGTTTCAGGTCCGATTTCAAGCGGCGGCAGGTCCGGTTCCGGAAAGTAGCGGTAATCCTGCGATTCTTCCTTGAGGCGCTGGGAAACGGTGGTACCGGCGGCCGCATCCCAACCGCGGGTTTCCTGAATGACTTTTTCGCCGCGTTCAAGCAGGGTGGTTTGCCTCGCGATTTCGGTACGGATGGCGTCGTCCACGAAACGGAAGGAGTTGATGTTTTTCAGCTCCACTTTAGTGCCGAGCTCGGATGAGCCGGCCGGACGCACGGACACATTGGCTTCAATGCGCATCTCACCTTTATCCATGTTGGCATCCGAGGCGCCGACGTATTGGAAAATGCGCTGGAGGCTTTCCGCGGCCAGGCGCGCATCGGTAGGATTATGAAGATCGGGCTCGGTAACGAGTTCCATCAGCGGGATGCCGGCGCGGTTGAAATCAACGAGCGTCGTTTTTGTTTTTGAATCATGGATGGAACGGCCGGTATCCTCTTCAAGATGGATCCTACGGACTCTTATTCTTTCAACCGCGCCGTCCGGTCTGGAAATATCCAGTGAGGCATTTTCAACGAGCGGGCGGGCGTACTGGGAAATTTGGTAGCCCTTGGGCAGGTCGGGGTAAAAATAGTTTTTGCGCTCAAAGAAGGTGAATGGGGTAATGGAGCCGGAAAGGGCAAGGCCGACTTGAATGACTTTTTCAACGGCTTGCCGGTTTATGGTCGGCAAAGATCCAGGATGGGCCATGCAGATGGGGCAGACGTTCGTGTTCGGCCGCGACTCGTTGGGGTCGTTCAAAGAATCGCAGAACATTTTCGTCCGCGTTTTTAACTCGGCGTGAATTTCCAATCCGATTACCGGCTCCCAGCGCATCTTAAATATCATATCAGAAAACGGCCGCTCTGGCGAGCGGCCGTTTTAATTTTGTTTGGGCGCGGGGCATTACACCTCGGCGGTGACTTCCAGTTTTTGGATCTCGCCGCGGCTTGGCCCGCGCATTTTCATCTCGGCGATGAAATCGGCAACGTCCGCGTAGCGGTACATGCGGTAGTTGTTAGCCGGGTTCCGGTAGGCGGCGAGTAGGCCTCGGCGGTCCCAGTTGCGAAGCGTCAAGGGGGTAACGCCGATAATTCTGGAAACTTCGCGGATGGTGAGGTAGCGCTCGTTCATATTCGCGGCCTTCGTATATTATCAACCTTTCGCAAGGTTTGGGTATTAAGGTTTATAAGAATGTCTGAATGTTCATTCGCTATTTAGATGCCAATCCGGCAATTGCCTTAATTCTACGACAGCAGTGGGCGGTTTAAAATTATGTTATCCACAGCAATTGGTAAAATTTTCTGGGGATAGCATGGAGGTATACGCAGGATATGCGGAGGACGCGCCCATGATATACGAGGGTTCTCCACATTACCTGAATATAGTGGTGGAATCGGTATACGGAGCATAAAAATGATTATCAGGGATGGAACAATTTATTTCGCGCTGAAGGAGATCGCGCCGCAAAGCCCCTACTCCGCGGACTATCTTCGTATACGAATTTTGCAGAAAAAACTGCAGGGCACGAAGGTTGGGCGCGAATGGTATACCAGCCGCGAATGGCTGGATGAGTATCTTGCCCGGTACGCCATCAAACAGTTTCAGCCGGAAGCCCCTAAAAGCGAAGCAATCCTGGAGCCGGGATTGCCGGAAGCGCATACCATTGAGACAGCGTCAGCTCCTGGCGTAGCGTCTCCGCAAGCTGCGGAAGTTGAATCAGCGGCGCCTGTAATGGCAAACGAGTCTATTGCGGTTGAAGGAAGCGCCGCAGGCAACAGTTTTGAATTTAAAGGTTTAAAGTTAGAAAAATTTAAGGATGGCAATTTAGAGCTTAAGGAAGAAATTTTGCGGCGGCATGATTTCAGGGAATTGGTCGGGCGCCTCCGCATGCCGGTGCCAAAATTATTTTTCGCCGCTCCGCTCATTGCGGCGCTTGCCTTTGCCGCGCTTTGGCCGGCCGGCGCGAAATTATTTCCGTGGCGCGCGGCTGCTGCTGAAAAGATTTCCGCTGTAGCTCATGATGCCGGTGCGTTTCTATTGAGTGTTGAGCCGCCGGAACTGCAGGATTTTGAAAAACTTTTTGGTGCAATTTCCGATTGGCCCGATGCGTTTGAAAAGCGCTTTGCTGGTATGGATCGCAAACGACCTGTTCAGGAATCCGGGGAGGATAATTTTGGTGTCGGTGTGGCGTTTCGGAGCGCCATTGCCGCAGCGTTTCAGCAAGTGGGAGACTTTGCGCTTGAAGCAAGAATTCCATCGCCAGCCGAATTTTCTGCCGGAGTTGCGGCGCTAATTGATGTTCCAAGCCGCATTACCGGCTCCGTGACTTCTATTAGTAGCATCGGCGACGCTCTACGAGATTTCCTCTCCTCTCTTCCCCGCCCCCGCCTGCCCGAGCGCCTGGCTTTGCTCTTCAATCTGACCTCGCCGCCGCTGACGGCCCCCCAGGCCAATGCTCCGGTGCGCCTGGCGCTGGAGCCGAAGGGCCAGGGGTCAGGCAGTGAGCAGGAATCGCCCGCGCCGCCGGAGGAGAGCGTAACGCCGCAGCAAGTCGCTCTTGGCGCTCCTTTACCCCAAACTCCCGTCCGCCAGGTCATCGAAACGATTGAAACAAGGGAAGTCGTCCGCCCGGCCGACGTTTCGGCCTTCCAAGCCAAGCTGGATGAGCTGAACGCCGGCCTGCGCACCCAGGTTTCAAAGCTCATCACTGACGTGGCCTCCCTTTATGATATCTCGGACCGCAAGGTCACCATCACCCGGGCCTTTGCCCCATCCCAGTCCATCAACGAACTTCAAGAGCTCAAAGTAGACAGCGGCCTTACCGTCCGCTCCGGCGACATTACCCTCTCCACCGGCTCTCTCACCCTTTCCGGCTCCAGCGCCACCCTCACCACCGGCGGCGGCCTCACCGTCAGCGGTTCGGCCGCCATCAGCGGCACTCTGGGGGTCTCCGGCACCGGCACCTCCACCATCGGCTACGGATTTACCGGAGCCACCTCCGGCGGCAGTATCGGCTTTGGCACCTCCTCACCCTCGCAGTTCTTCAGCGTCAGTGGGAACACCTACCTCACCGGCGGCCTGGGACTTGGGACCGTAACCACCTCTCCGGGCGGGCTCCAGACCACCGGCATGGCTGTTATCGGCTCCACCCTTGATGTCCTTGGAACAGGCACTTCCACCTTTTCCGGCCCGCTGGTCATCGCCGGCGCCCTTAGCGTGAACGCCGGCGTTGTGACCATCTCTTCAACCTCGACCGTGACCACCCAGTTTGCCATAACGCGCGGGGCCGTCAGCCCTCATACCTTCTCCAGTTGGGCGACCGGTGTCGCAAATTCCGCAGTCACTGATGCTACACTCCTAGTCAATTCGGCCTCGGCGGTTGCGGATTCAAACCTTTTGGGGATCGCTATTGCCGGCTCCCCGCGTTTCATCGTTGACGCCGAGGGCGATATCTACGGCCGCAACCTCATCCTGGAAGGCGCCACTACTCAAGCCTCCACCACGGTCTCGGGCGCGATCACCATTGAGGGGAACGCCACCATCGGCGACGCCGCCAACGCCGACACACACATTATCAGAGGCGCAACGAATCTTTACGCCTCCACCACGCAAGCCGCCTTAGATATCTGGAACTCTTCCAACGGCGACATCCTTTCACTCCGCTCCGGCACCGGCCAGACGCCGACGACGAGCTTCACCTTTTCCTCGGGCGGCAACTTCGGCATCGGGAGCACCACCCCCACGGTCGGCCTATCCGTAGCCACTTCCACCTATATCACCGCCGGCCTCGGCGTCGGCGAAGCCACCACTTCCTCCGGCGGCCTCCTGGTCAAGGGCCTGGGCGTATTTGCCCAGACGCTCGACATTCGCGGCACAGGGACTTCGACGTATGCGGGCGGGATCACTGCGG